>DATGII010000020.1:0-2072 GCA_035295805.1 Bryobacteraceae bacterium
GAGTCGGGCATCGAAACGAGAGTTTATAAGTAACGCCATCCAGCGATTCCAATGGCCTCGTAGATGCGGCTCAAACTACTGGGCGGCCCACAACGCACGGCGATAAGTCCGCGGGAGACAGCTCTCGAAGCCGGGCCGCCCCGCAACGCTCACCCAGCCGTAGTGTCTTCTCCTTGACAGCGTCTCTCTTCATCCCTCACCCTGAACGTTTATGCCGCTCGCTCAGATCATCGTCCTCGCGGTGGTTCAGGGCCTTACCGAATTTCTGCCGGTCAGCAGCACGGCGCACTTGTATCTCTCCTCCTGGCTCTTGGGCTGGAAGCCGGAAGCCCTCGACTTCGACATTTCCCTGCACATCGGCACGCTGCTCGCGGTGCTGATCTATTTTCTTCCCGAATGGATTCAGATCGTCGGCCAGGGGTTCGGTATCCGCATCGGTCACGACGAGCAACTCAACTACAACCACAGGCTGCTCTGGCTATTGGCCGTCGGCAGCATTCCGGTCGGCATCGCCGGCCTCGCGTTCAACAAGCAGGCGCAAACCGCGTGGCGCAACCCGTATGTCATGAGCGCCATGCTGGTCCTGGTCGCCATCATCATGGGGCTGGCCGACCGGAGCGCGCGGGACATTCGCGGCCTCGGCTCTGTCAACACTCCCGATTCGATTTTGGTTGGGTTATCGCAAATGCTCGCGATCGTGCCCGGCACCTCGCGCAGCGGCATCACGATCAGCGCCGGCTTGTGGCGCGATTTCACGCGCGAGACCGCCGCCCGGTTTTCCTTCCTCTTGTCCACGCCTGCAATCGCCGCCGCCGCCGCCAAGGCCCTCTACGATCTGCACAAGCAGCAGAGGCTCGCCGCCCTGTTGAACCCGAGGTTCTGGCTGGGCGTCGCGGTCAGCACCGGCGCCGGCTGCGCCGTCATCGCCGGGTTTCTGTATTATTTGCGTCGCGGCAGCCTTCGTCCGTTTGTGTACTATCGCGTAATTTTTGGCATAATAGTGCTTGCTCTGGCTTTCATCCGCCGGCCAGCTGGATGAAGCTGCTTTCTCCGACTCCGTATAAGCGGTTGAACGAAGCCCTGGGATTTTTGTATCTTTCGGCGGGGCTCGTGATGCTGCTCAGCCTGGTTTCCTACCACGCGCAGGACCCCTCGTGGAATACGGCTTCGGACGCACATCCCGTCAACCTGGTCGGCTATCCCGGTTCTTACCTGTCCGACGCCCTCTTTCAACTATTCGGCGCCGCCGCGTTTCTGTTCCCGTTCCTGGTTTTCGGCGTGGCGTGGAAGTGGATTCGCTCCGAAGAATTGCCGGCCGGCGGCGTGAAAAGCGCGGGCGCGTTGCTGCTCGCACTAAGCCTGTGCGCCGGCTTGTCGTTCTATCCCGTGCGCATGTTCGGCGGCAGCGTTTTAATCGGCGGGACGGTAGGCGTGGTGCTCGCGCATTATCTGCTCCATGCCCTGAACCTCGCGGGCGCCCTGGTCGCCGTATTCACGCTGCTGGTGTTGTCGGTCTATCTCGTCTCGACCTTCTCCCTGGCCCGGCTCGAAGCATGGCTGGCCGGACCGCGGCGCTGGTTGGAGCGGCGCGCCGAGGCGTTCCGCGCCCTTCGTGCCCGCCTGCGCGCGAAAGCCGTGGAGAAAGCCGGGCAGCGGGCGCGCCGCCGGTCGGAACAGCTTGCCGGCGAGACCGCGCAGCGCCGCGTGCGCAAGCAGGAGAACCCCGCCGAAGACGCGGAACCACAGGCCGCCGGGCTGCCGTGGGAACCTGCTGCCGAGCCTGTGACGCGCCGCGAGCGCGCCTCGCGCGAATCCAACACGCTCGAAGAAATTCCGATTTGTCCCATCGAAGAGATCGCACCTCCCCCGGAAGCGGCGCGCCCGGCGCCCGTGCCCGAACCGCCCGCGCGTAAATCCGGGCGCACCGCGGCGGCGGCCGCCGGCCCCCAGTCTCCGGCCCCGGTCTTCCAGTTGCCGTCTACGGATCTGCTCAACGAACCGCCCGGCCGCAACCCGTATGACGAGCAGGAGCTGAAAGACACCGCCGCGCGCATCAAGGCGAAATTCCAGGA
>DATGII010000021.1:0-5553 GCA_035295805.1 Bryobacteraceae bacterium
GCACTCAACTCCTCGTCGTTATCTCCCCAAACTTGCGCGATACGTGCCGGGTCTAACATCGTCTGCGAGCCTCCCGGATACGACGGTGATCCACCCGTCCATGTGGCGAGAAATGCGATGGTCGCCCGAGGTTCAAACAAGGCGCCAGCCTGCGCTTTCCAGCTTTTTTATCATCCTCTCGGACCTTGAGCGGCACGGCTCTAAGCTACCGAACCGCAGAATTCACCATGGCATTCGTGCCGCTCAGCGGCTCGGTGGCTGCTTTTGCGCCCTTCACCTTGGTCCTTCGACACTCATCGGAAAACGAATTCTCCGCCATCTCCGTATAGTGACACATCGCAAGCCGCCGTCGCCAGTCATCTCGAAACATCTTCCTACGAAGGCTCACTCACTTAGCACTTCCGCACGCATCGGCCCAAGTGGCCAGTGGCCCAAACTATGGCCAAGAGTCCGGTTGCACCCATCGGAGATCGGATCACGACGCGCGGATGAGTACTCGAGTCACCCTCGTGCAAACGTCAATTCGGTGGGCGAGCGCCGCGAGCGAGACTGCGGTTTTTAGGGGCCCCTTTTAGTAACTTGTGACAAATTACTTGTGACAGATTAAAAGAGTGGATCACATCGATCAGAAAGCCCAGGCACCGCGAACGGAGGCGGAGATCCGCGAATATACGATTGGCGAGCTGAAGCCGTTGTCCGGCCGAATTTCGATTGTCGACTACGATTCACGCTGGCCGGAGCTGTTCGAGCGCGAAGCGCAAAGAATTCGATCCGTGCTCGGAACCGCGGCTCTGCGGATTGAGCACGCCGGCTCGACCTCCGTTCCGGGACTGGCCGCAAAGCCGGTCATCGATCTGGTGCTGGCCGTCGCCGATTCGGCGGATGAGGATGCGTACGCATCGGCTCTGATCGGGGCCGGTTACATCCTGCGGATCAGAGAGCCCGGCTGGTATGAACATCGTGTGTTCAAGGGCCCCGATACCGATATAAACCTGCATGTGTTTTCGCACGGCTGCCCGGAGATCGACCGCATGCTATTGTTCCGGGACTGGCTGCGCGGCAGCGCCGCCGACCGCGATTTATACGAACGCACCAAACGGGACTTGGCGCAGAAGGAATGGACCTACGTCCAGAATTACGCCGACGCGAAGATGGATGTTATCAATGAGATTATTGCCCGGGCTCATATGACCGCGACTCCGCATCCGTAACTTCAATCGACTGGAGGCGTTCCCGGTCGCCGATCACTTCGAGCCCCGCGATGCGGCCGTTGTCAAACGTGAAGCGCAGGACGCGGAACAGCCTGCCGCGCGGCGCGACGATGAGACCAACCGAACCGTCCACCATCGCCATGCGCGCGAGCCGCGCACCACGCGCCGCCTTGACCGCCTGGTTCGCCCAAGCTTCTGCGCCGTGAACTTCGGTTTCCACACCGCCCACGGCAGCCGCCGCATCGGCGTGCACTGAAAACGCCGGGTCCAGCAGTTCGATCAGCTTGCTCGCGTCGCCCAAGCGCAACGCGGCCAGAAATCTTTCGACCAGGGAGCGCTGTTCGGCGATCTGCGGCTCCGGCAACGTCGTGACTCCGCGAACGCGCCGGCGGGCGCGGCTGGCAAGTTGGCGCGCCGCTTCAGAGGAGCGTCCGGTAACGCGCGCAATCTCGTCGAACGGAACATCGAAGAGATCGTGCAAGACAAACGCGATCCGTTCGGCGGGATTAAGCCGGTCGAGCACCACGAGCGTGGCGTAGCCGACCGCATCGGCGAGCACGGCTTCGGCCTCCGGATCGCGCGCCGCGGCGGCTTTGCCCTCGGGCTGTGGAGCGGCCGTTTCCAGTGATTCCTCGCGACGCGAGTGGCGCGAGCGCAGCATATCGAGGCAGATCCGCGCCACTACCGTGGTCAGCCATCCTCCCAGATTCTCGACGCTGTCCGTGTCCGCCCGGCTTAGTCGAAGCCAGCACTCCTGCACGGCATCCTCGGCTTCGCTTAGCGAGCCCAACATCCGGTAGGCCACGCCGCGAAGATGCCCGCGATTTTGCTCAAATTGTTCGGCCAGCCAGTTCTCGCTCATCGGTCTTCACCTAAGGATGACGGATGAGGGTCCGCCGATGTGACAAAGAAAATCACCGGTCACATTTTCGAGTTGCGCTCCGTCACCCGTGTGTACGCAGGAAACTTCATCCAAAAAGGAGAACATCTTATGCAATCGCGAATCAACAATCCAGCGGGTTTGGTTCCGGACGCCATGCAGGCGATGCTGGCGCTTAGTTCGGCCGTGTCAAAAAGCGGTCTGTCCCCGGCCATCCTGGGCCTGGTCCATATGCGTGTCAGCCAGGTGAACGGCTGCAGCGTGTGTGTGGACATGGGCTGGCGTCAAATGCGAGGCGAGAGCGAGACGGACGAGCGCCTATTTGCCGTAGCGGCGTGGCGCGACACCCCGTATTTCACCGCGGCGGAACGCGCGGCGCTGGCGCTGGCCGAAGCGGTGACGCGAATCGCGGATCGAGCCGACCCCGTGCCCGACGCGGTCTGGAATGAGGCGGCGCGGCATTTCAGCGAACGCGAGCTGGCCGCGCTGACGGTCTCGATCGCCGTCACCAATGTATGGAATCGGCTTAACGTCTCCACGCGCCAGGTCGCGGGCGAGTGGCTCAAGAGCTCAGCGGCGCGCGAGTGGATGGACAAACACGCCGTAGCACAGTAGCCGAATCAATAGCGCGGCCATCGCCGGCGTGGTGGCCGCGCTGTCTTATGTGCGCCCAGGCAACTGGTCGCGATGGTGCTGCATGTGAAAGACGTAATCCTCAATCAGCAAGCGCAGCGTAACGGCCGGATTTGCGCCGATGAAACACGCGGTGTCCAAGCGGTCCTCCGGAATGTTCTTCACCAGCCCTGCTAGCAACAGGTTGTATTGGAACCAAACCTCAACCAGCAGCGCCCAGGACACCTCTTGATAACCGTGCAGTCGGACCCAATCGTCCTGCGCATATCCGGGCCCGTGAAATTGAGGCTCCAAAGCCGCCGCACGAAGCGAGGACCATTTGCCGGAAGCGCGGGGAATGGAGGCTCGGCCGCCGGTTAGCTCGCGAAGCTTGGGGAGTTCCCGTTCGATGGTTCGCGCTAGCAAAAGGGAGAGATTCTGGGCCATAAATCATTTTTGCAAAGCTGCAAAATGCGAACTTCAAAGGCACTAAAATGAGGCAATGCCGAGTTCCGGCTTTCCATCCTTGCAGATTCGCCGGAGTACCTTGGCCTCGCCCGAAGCGGCCTGCCTGATCGCCGCGCTGAACGCGGAACTATCGGCCGCGTTTCCCGAACCGGGCGCGAACCATTTTTCGCTGAGCGAGGCACAGGTCGCACTGGGCGACGGCGCATTTTTGATCGCCTATGCAGATGATGGCCCGGTTGGCTGCGGAGCGGTTCGGCAAATAGATGAGACCACCGCCGAACTCAAGCGCATGTATGTGGATCCGTCCGCGCGGGGCCGAGGCATCGGGCGCGCGCTGGTCGAGGCTCTGGAGCGCGAGGCGCGGTTGCTCGGTGTGACGCGGGTCGTGCTGGAGACGGGAACGCGTCTTGCGCCCGCGATCCGTCTGTATGAGGGGATGGGCTACGCACGCATCCCGCTTTTCGGTGAATATCTCTCGTCGCCGGACACCAGCGTGTGTTTCGGCAAGTCACTGGCCTCTTAACGTCTCGACCGGATCGACGGCCGCGGCGCGCCGGGCGGGAAGGTAGCTGGCGGTCAGCGCCGCGATTACCAGGACTCCCGCGGCGGCTGCGAAGGTGGCGGCATCGACGGGCTTGACGCCAAATAGCAGCGATGACATCAAGCGCGTTAACCCAGCGGCGGCAGCCGCTCCCAGCACGATTCCCAGCCCCGAGAGAAGCATGCCTCGATACACGAACATCTCCTTGACCGCGCGAGGCTGCGCGCCCAGCGCCAGCCGGATTCCAACTTCACGCTGGCGCTGCACGACGGCGTAGGCGAGCACGCCATAGATTCCAACGATTCCGAGAAGGAGAGCCATGCCGCCCGCGATCGCCAGGAGAACCAGTGAAAACGCCGTGCGCGCCATCGATCTTTCGTACACTTCACGCAGCGTGCGAACTTCGGTGATCGGACGATCGGGAGTCACCGCGGCCACAGCCCGGCGAATATCCGGGAGAAAGCTCTCTGAGCCCGTTCGGGAGCTGCGAAGCACGAAGGCAACCGAAAGCGGCACCAGGTTCCCGGCGACGAAGGGATGCTCGCGCGCGGGCCAGTAGACCGTTAGCGTCGCCGGCTTATCGGGCCCGTCATCGTAGACGTCCGCAACCACTCCAATCACCTCCTGCCACGGCCCCATCGTACCCACCTTGATACGTTTTCCCATCGTGTTCGCTACGGACTGCCAGGTCTCGTGCGCGAAGCTCTCCGATACCAGGGCGACGTTGTGCTGCTGCGAAACTTCGCTCCAATCGAAGTCGCGCCCGGCGAGCAATCGGATTCCCAAAGTTTTAAGAAAACCAGGCGAAATTACTTTGACTCTTCGGGCGGGCGGGAGTTCGCCGGGTCCATAAATCTTATCCTCCGGCGCGACGATCGCGCCCCCGCCGCCCTCCATCGGAAGCTGATCGATGTAGGCCGCGGAGGTGACGCCGGGAATCGCCGCCAGGCTCTCGCGGATGGCCGCTTGCGTTCGCGTCAGGCGATCCGAGTCCGCGATCATTGAGCCGGGCATCGTGATGCGTATCGTCTGCAGCGTCTCCGGGTGGGTGAATCCGGGCTCCACTTTATGCACATTCTGAAAGGTGCGAATCATCAAACCGGAGCTAACCAGCAACACCAACGCCAAAGCCACCTGAACGACCACAAGCGCGTTCTGCGAACGATGCTGATTCCTCCCGGCACTGGCCCATCGTCCGCCTCCACGCAGGGACTCCGGGAGACTGCCCGCGGATTTTCGTCCCACGAATTTCGCGACGGGAACAAGCCCAAAGAGCAAACCCGAGATCACCGACGTTGCCACGGCAAAAACCAGGACGCTCAGGTCGACGTTGATCTCGCTCAGCCGCGGCAAATTCGCGGGTCCAAGAGCTACGAGCGCGCGAACGGCTCCATAGGCCAGGCCCAAACCCAGCAAGCCGCCGAGCAGGCTGAGGGTCAGGCTTTCGATCATCAGCGTGCGGGCGATCTGCCTCCAGCTGGCGCCGAGCGCGGCGCGAATGGCGAGTTCCTGTCCGCGGCCCTCCGCCCGCACTAGTGAGAGATTCGCGACATTTGCGCAAGCGATCAGCAGGAGGATGCCGATGCTGCCCAGCAGGACCCACAAGACTTGGCCCGCATCGCCCACAATATCTTCTTTAAGCGGACGCACGGCCGGGAGCATATGGAGCGCGTCCATTCGATGCGCCACATCAAAGCGTTCCAGATATCGGGGCAACATGCGGCCGATGTCGGCATTAGCTTGCGCCAGCGTCACCCCCTTCTTGAGCCGCGCGAGTGCGCGGTAGCTGAAGTCCGCCGGAGGGTGAGCCATGTCGATGCGCAGGGGCAGAATCACGTCCA
>DATGII010000022.1:0-30910 GCA_035295805.1 Bryobacteraceae bacterium
GACATGACTAACGTGCGTTTACCGTAGGGCGGGCGCAGGATCTCGCGAAAGCGGCTCCTGCCACCGACAGCAGCCACCACGCGCTCCGGCGCCGGTAGAGGCGCGCCGGTATCGCGCGAGACGCGCGCTTCGATCCCGGCCAACACGCGGTCGGCTTCTTCGTGGCGCCCGTGCAGCGCGAGCCAGCGCGGGCTTTCGGGGAGCCCGCGGCGCAGCCACCAGGACGCCAGCGCGCCGGCCGAGCCGATCAGTGTCACCCACCGCCAGCCGGCTATTCCCAGCGGATGCCGGGGCACCAGCAGCCATCCCAAGAGCGCCACCAGCGGGACCACCGAGAATTGCACCACCTGGCAAAACGCGAAAGCCCGGCCGCGCGCCTTGGGGGGAACCAACTCCGGGAGGAATGTGTCGATGGTCACTTGCTCGAGTCCCACCCCGATGCTGGCAATGAACCGCCAGGCGTCCACACCCGCCGCCGTGTTCTGAAACGCCATGATGATGGTCGCGGCCGAATACCACAGCAGCGCCGAAATGAAGATGGCGCGGCGGCCGAACCGGTCGGCGATGGAGCCGAACCCGACGCAGCCGACAAACATTCCGGCGAAGGCTGAAAATACGAAGAAGCCGACGCCGTTAATCGCGAACAGGCTGGCGGTGGTGCTGACGAAGATGCCGCTCGACACCAACCCCGGCGCGACATAGGGGCTCAAGAAGAGGTCATAAAACTCGAACGCGCCGCCGAGCGAGATCAGGAAAACCAGCCGCCACAGCGAGCGCGAAAATGGCAGCCGGTCCAGCCGCGCCGCGATCCGGCCAGCAAAATCCGTCGCGGCGAGCGGCCGGGTGAATGCCATCCGTCTACTAGAAGCTGAATTTCGCCGCCAACTGCATGATGCGCGGATCGAGAGCGCTGGTGACCTGGCCGAAGGTCGGCGAACCGAAAGCAAGGCCGAGACCCGACGCGCCTGCCTGCAGACTGGGCGGAGAAATGCCGGGACGCATGCTGTTGGTCAGGTTGAATGCCTCGCCGCGAATCTCGAATGATCCCCGTTCGCGGATCCGGAATTCCCGCGAAAAGGCCGAATCAAACCCCCAGGACCCCGGCCCAGGAATGCTATTGCGGCCGAGAGGACTCAGCGTACCCGCGGCGGGCGCGGCGAACGCCTTCGGATTGATCCAGCAACTCGGCGCCGGACCCGGGTTGGGGCACAACGGATCAGCTAAAACCTGAAGCGGCCGCTCGGCAGCCGATGCCCCCGTCGATGCGGTAGTGAAAGAATAATCAGTGGTGACGAAAGGCGTCACCCAGAAGGCGGACGTCGCGCGGAAGATCTCGGCAAATTTCCAGTTCGAAAGCACCATGCTCAGACTGCGATTCGCGAGCCGCGGTACCTGATAGACCACGGTCGCATTGAACAGGTGGCGGCGGTCGGCCGAGAAGACTCCGCCGATCTCATTGGACTGGCAGTTGCTGCGGTCGTAACGGCGGTTCCCGGGAATGAGCATACCCGCGCCCGCGTTGCCGGTGCTGTCGCCGATCGACAGGTCGCTGATGCAGTGCGACAAGGTGTAGTTGGCGTTCATCACGAAGCCCTTGCTGAACCGCTTTTGTACCCCGGCGAGCAAACCGTTATAGCTGCCGGTTCCGCCGGAGTCGAGCTGCTCCATATACCCGAAGTATTGGTTGCCCGGATAGTTGTTGATGGTGAATAAGCGGCGGGACGCCGAATTTGCGTTATTCAGCGACGTGCAGGGACCCGGAGCGGTGAGACCATACTGCCCTGCCTGGCAATTTCCGGGAATATAGACCGCCGGGTTCGCCTGGAACGAGCTCCAAAGGTGCGAGCTTTCGCTTCCGACGTAGCTGAGATTCACCAGCCAATCGTTGCCGAACTGGTGCTGGACCACGAGGTTCCACTGGTTGACCGCGGTGGTTTTCAGCTGGTCGGTCGGATAGATGTAGGTCCCGGCCGTCACAAACGGCGCGTTCTTGTTCACCGCGTAGGGGAAGATGTTGCCGCCGGGATTGGTGTCGTACGGATGGCTGAACTGGCCCGACCAAATTGAGGTGCCACCAAACGGAGGCGCGTCGGCCGAGTTGACCATCATCTCGCCGGCGACGAAGTCATAAGAAATCCCGAAAGAGGCGCGAACTACCGTCTTGCCATCGCCCTTCGGATCCCAGGCAATCGCCACGCGAGGAGCCAACGTGTCGTAGTAGTCGTTCATGCCTTTCTTGCCCTGGAATCCGGGATCCCCCGGGAATAAGAGTCCGGGAGGGGCATTCACGTATTGCTGGCTCTTCACGTTGTTAATCATATTGTCGAAGCTGAAGTTGTAAATATAGCCGCGGAGCTCAGACGGAGCCAGGAACGGCTCCCAACGCAGACCGAGGTTCAGAGTAAAGTGAGGAGTCATCTTCCAGGTATCCTGCGCGTAAGCGTTCACGAACCACTTCCGCTGGTCGAGTGTGTTCGGCAAAGAGAGTGAATTGGCGCTGAAAGTTCCGAGCAGGAATTGCGGCAAGTTCGGGAAGGTCCAGTTGGTCTGGGCGTAGACGTTGCCGTTGAAGCGCATGCTGGAAACGATCCCGCCACCGCCAAAGTTGATCTGATGGTTGCCTTTGACCCAGCTGATGTCGTCGTTGAGTTGCATTGGCGTCGAGTGCGCGCTCGCCTCGCCGCCGGTTCCCGGGCCGACCGAGAAGCCCCCGTTTACCGTGAAGCCGCTCTGGTGCGGCGTGTATCCACAATACACCAGGGCGGCTCCGAGATCGCAGGCGTCAACGTAATCGGCGGAGAAGCGGTGAATCCCGATTCGATTGACGCTGGCAGACAATTTATTGACCAGCGTCGGGCTGACCAGGTACGTATCGCCGACGGACCAGGACTGGTCCGCATCGTCCAGTCCGCCCTGTGCGGTGCTGAGGATGTTGTTGGGAGTGAAGGTGTAAGAAGACGGCCGGAAATAGTGAATCCGGAAGTAGCGCCCAAACAACGTATTCTTGGCGCTGGTCTGGTAATCGCCGCGGCCGGTATACTGCCCCTCGTTCTCGTGCGTCGTCAGGCCGAACCCGGTGTTGCCGCAGGGGCCGGTTGTGGGAGGCAATAGTTTCGCCAGCTTCACCGTGCCCGGATCGTACAGGGTGGGATTGATCTGATTGTTGACGAATAAGCTCTTGACGGTTGCCGGCAACGACGCCAGATCCTGGGGGCAGCCGCTCCAATCGCCTGCGAGCATGGCGGGAGTCGGAACGAACACGGCGGCCGTGTTCGCCTGTGGGTCCTGCCGAAGAATGGTGTCCTGGTATCCGAAAAAGAAGAAGAGTTTGTTCTTGATCACGGGCCCACCGAGGGTCCCGCCAAACTGGTTCCGCTTGAGGGTGTCGCGAGCGGGCGCGAAGAAGTTGCGCGCGTTCAGATCGCCGTTGCGGAGAAATTCGAAAAGATCGCCATGGAAAGCGTTGGTGCCCGACTTGGTGATCGCGGTAACGGTGCCTCCGGAGTGGATGCCGTTCGAGGCCGTCATGGTGCTGGTCTCCACTTTAAACTCCTGGAGGGCGTCCGGCATGGGCAACGGCATGTTCGCCAGATCCCACGGATTGTTGTACACGCTGCCGTCCAGATAAAAGGCGACGCCAAAACCCTGTCCGCCGGTGATCGTGAACTGCTCGGTGTGGGGATAGCCGCCATTGCCGGCGACGCCCAGAGGAATGACGCCGGGCGTGTACTGAATCAAGTCGGTGGCCACGCGGCCGTTCAGAGGCAGCTCCAGAATACGCTGATTTTCCATGACGGTTCCGACGCTGGTGGCCTGCGATTCGACCAGGGTGGCGTTGGCCTCGACCTGCACCTGCTCGTTCACGTTGCCGACCTTGAGAGTGACCGGGATTGTCGGGCTGGTAGCCACCTGTAAAACGATGCCGGTCTGCGTGAAAGTGGCAAAGCCGCTCTTGCTCACCTCAATCTGATACGGACCGACGGGCAGGTTGGGTATGACATAGTTGCCATCGGTGTCGGTGACGACGGTGCGCACGAGATCGGTGGCTGTATTGGTTATCCTGACGGTTGCCTCCGGCACGGCGGCGCCGGACGCATCGGCCACGGTCCCCTGGATCTGCGACAGCTGTCCCTGAGCAAAAAGGATCAGGCTGAACGCAAGGCCGGCCAGGATCAAAAAGAAGATTCTCGCGCAACGGCGCTCTATGGTTCTCACGGACGGACCCCTCCTCGAAATCGATTCAGAAGAATTGATTGGCGCAAATCGAAGACCCACCCCCAGCTCAATTCTTGAGATTGGGAGGGATTATATCAGATGCTGGTGCGGAATAAATGGCCGGGCAGGATTGGTCCCGCCCGGACCGTCGACAAGACCCGCACAAATGGAGGTTGACGTTTACTGTTTTTTTGCGCTGGGGCCGCCGTCTTCGGCCGCATTGCCGGCGAAGACGCGGCGTCCATCGGGGAGTTTCACCGAGCGCGAATTGCAGGTATAGGTGGCGTCCTTGGCGCGATAGCCCTCGATGGCTACTTCATCGCCGGCCTTGAGAGTGTTCTTGGTCCAGCCCTGGCGGGTGAGGCCGTTGGGCGCGCCGCCTTCACACTGCCAGTGTTGCACGGTCCCGGCTTCGTCTTTGACGTCGAGATACAACCAGACGTGAGGATTCAGCCACTCGACCTTTGTGATGGTGCCTTTCAGATCGACGGGCTTCTTGTCATCAAATTCAGCGGCGAAGGAATGGTGCGCGAACAGCGGGGCTGCGGTGGCAAGCAGCAGGCCGGCAAACAGCAAAGAGCAGGTTTTCATAGAGGCGCCTCCCAGAAACGTTTCGAACCGATTCTGGCATAACCGCGGGATGCCGCGCAAGCGTAGCCCGGCCGGGGCGGCCGGAGATACACTCAAAAGAGCGATGCATGCGAGGACATCGATTCTGGCGCTCGCGGTTTTGACCGCTGGAGTGCGGGGGCAGGAGCCGTCACCGGTCAAACTGCCGCCGAATCTGCCGCCCGGGCTTTACGCGGTGATTCACACGTCCATGGGGGACATCACCGCGGAGTTGTTCGAAAAAGAGACGCCGAACACGGTGCGCAACTTCATCGCACTGGCGCAGGGGAAGCGGCCCTGGCTGGATCCGAAGACGAAGAAAGCCACGACGCGGCCGCTGTACGACGATATTACGTTCCATCGGGTGATCCCGGATTTCATGATTCAGACGGGCGATCCCACCGGGACCGGGGCGCACAACTGCGGCTTCGTGCTGAAGGACGAGATCGTACGCACGCTGAAATTCGACCGGCCGGGCCGTCTGGCCATGGCGAATATCGGGCAGCCGAACACCGGGGCCTGCCAGTTCTTCATCACCGAAAAGCCGTTTCCTAACGGCAATGGAGGGTACACCATCTTTGGGCAGGTGGTGGGGGGAATGGAACTGGTCGGGCAGATCGCGCGCGTGAAGCGCGATGGGAACGACAAGCCGAAAGTACCGGTGACGCTGATGCATATCGATGTCGTGCGGCTGGTGGAAAAGCCGGTGACGGGGCGGTCGCAGAGCGGGTTCGGCGTGTACGTGAACAATTCCGGCGACATTTTGACGACGGCGGACGCCGTGCAGGGGTGCCGGGAAGTGCATCTGGCGAATGGACGCAAGCTGGAAGTGGCGGCGACGGACCGGCAGAACGGGCTGGCGGCGCTGCACTCGGGAAATGAGACGGAATCATCCGCAGTATTTCGCGGGGGCGACGAAATTCCAGCGCAGGATCCGGTATGGACGCTGGGACCGGCGCCGGGCGTGGTCGCGGCGATTGCGGACAGCCACGGCGACAACCGGTTTTTGCAGATTACCGGGTCGCAGTTTGGGAGCCCGGGCAGCCCGGTGCTAGATACCGGCGGCACGCTGGCCGGCATCTTTTCCGGGAGTGGGGAGAATCCGCCCGGCGCGGCGTACCTGGCGATCAAGGGCTCGGTGGCGATGGGCTTTCTCGATTCGGCGGGCGTGCACTACAAGACGCAGGCGGGCGCCGGAGCCGCCGACCGGATTGCCGCGCTGGACAACGCGCGGCGGTACACGGTGGCAATCCAATGCTGGAAGTAGATCCACGAGGTTCTCTGCACACTAAAAAGGCGGAGTTGTTGACGAAAGTAAGCTAGGAACGGCGGGGACGGCCCCGATATGCTGATTGCGGGCGCGCACAGCGCGGGACAATGCCTTCTCTCTGGAAAACGAGGCCGCGGCGCGACCGGCTCAACGACGCATCGCTCGCCCTATTTATCGTGGCGTGGCTGGCCGGCCTGGCATATTCCATCAACCCGGGCCGGTTCGGGTTCGGGCATGGTTTCGAAATGGCCTCGATCGCCAAGAACCTGGTGGAGCGAAACACGTTTGGCAATCCATTCGACCCCGCACTAACCGGACCCACGGCGGCGCTGCCGCCGTTGTACCCGATGTTTCTCGCGTTTCTGATTAGAGTGTTTGGCTGGCCGCTGCCTTCGGCGTTGATCGCCAGCATCGGCTTCAACGCAGTAACGGCCGGCCTGATGCCGCGCCTGGCCAAAGCTTTTTTTCAAGACATGCGACCGGGCTTGATCGCAGGATGCCTGTGGATCGCGGCGATGCCGATGATGCCGCAGTGGGACATCAGCTTCACGGTTGCCGCTCTGGCACTCGGCTGTGTGTTTACGTCGGAATCGCTCCGGCGGGAGGACGGCAGCCAATGGTTGGCGGTTGGCGCGGGGGCAATCGGGGGAATCGTTTCCCTTCTCAATCCGGTCGCAACGATCGTGTTCCTGTTGTGGGTCGGGTACCTGATCCTGTTCGGGCGCGCGCCGGCGCAGCACGCCGTCCGGTATTTCGTTACGGTGGCGGCGGTCATCGGAATGTGTAATGCGCCTTGGCTTTTGCGCAACTACAGGCTATGGCACGCGGTTGTGCTGCGTACAAACTTCGGGATGACAGTGTATTCATCCAACAACGATTGCGCGGCGCCGAGCCTGAGCCAGAGCGGCTTGAACGGCTGTTACCAACGGACACACCCAATTGCGAGCGAGGCCGAGGTTCAGCTCATCCGGCAACTCGGGGAAGTGGAATACGATCGCCGGAGGACCGCCGATACAGTAGCGTGGGTCCGCTCCCACCCGGGCCGGTTTGGGCAATTGACGGGCGCGCGGATCGTGGAGTTCTGGTTTCCCGATCCCACTCTTCCGGGCGCGAGAATGTATCTGGTGTGGGCCGTCACGCTGCTGTCGGTTCCGGGCATGATCGTCATGTTCAGGCACCGGGAGACGGTGGGGTGGCTGGTGCTGGCAATCTGGCTGATCTACCCGCTGACTTACTATGTGGTAGTGTCAGCCGATCGGTACCGATACCCGATTCTCTGGACCTCCCTTCTGCCGGCCGGTTATTATCTTGCAGGCCTGTGGCTGCGCTGGCAGACGATGTTGTACAAACGTGCGGGCGATCCGGTGCCTCAGGCTGCTCCATAACCAGTCGCAGGTGAAGCCCGCCGCCAGCAGGCTCAACCAGAGGATGGGGTACCGGTAGCGGGTGCCCGCGACGATCACGTAGTACATCAGCGGATAAACCAGAAAAATTGCGACCATTTCAAACGCAATCGGAAGCCTGAGCCGGATCAAGCGCCACAATCCCGGAATCGAAAGGATGGTTACGACCCACAGCGACCAGTGAAACGGGCCTCCGCTCGGAAGGGGCATCCAGAAAGCTACAATCCGGAGAGCGGTCAGAGCGGCGAATCGTTCCGGGTGTTGCCGCGCCCAAGCCATCGCCGATTGGAGCCGGTAACGATCATAGGCGACCTCTCCGTGCTCCGCCATCAATTGCGCTTCGGCGACGCTTCCGTGCGGGTGATGCGTCTGATAACACTGGAACATCTGATCGAGCGCCGGCTCAGCGCAATCGTTGTTCGAAGCGTAGGCGGTGAAACCGAAATTGTCTTTCACCACGCCGGCCCCGAGCACTCGCTCATTCCGCGCCACCCACGGCAGCACGCACATGCCGGCGATGGCAAGAACCGCCAGGACGTTTCGTACGGCCGGCCAGCAGCCTTGTCGCACGCACCGGAGGATGAGAAGCGCGCCGATCACGAGCAGCGAGGACGCGTTGAGCAGCAGCAGCGCACCGCCCAAAAGGCCCAAGCCAAACAGCCGCCGCGTTCCGATAAGGTAGTGGGGGCTGCCAATCAGCAGCAGATAGAACAGCATGAGGCCATCGGCGGTGATCATGCTTTCCCATGCCGGCAGAAAACGAAAGACGGGCAGCAGAATCGCCAGCGCGGCGGCCCAGATTCCCGGCCGCAGATTGCCAAATGCACGGCGGGCGCACAACAGGATCAGGACCGGATGAAAGCCGTGCAAAACAAAAGTCGCGATCGCGACGGCCTGGCGGAAAGACTCGCCGAACAGGATCATGTTCAGCGCCACGAACAGCGGATAGCCGGGCACGATCGCCGCGGTGGGCCCGGTGGGCAAGGTCAGAATGAACGGATTTCCGTAAGTGCCGGTTCGCACCAGGTTTTGTGCGATCGCTACCGTCTCGCCGCCGCCGCCGATCGGAGACGGGGCGCGCAGATAAGCGACGGCCGAGAACACGCCAAGAACAAACACGCCCGCGAGGAGCAGCTTTTCCGCGTTCCTGGATTGCATAGAGGGTCCGGCTCGGCGTTGGAGACCAGTCCCTATTGCAATGCGCCGCAGCGGAGCGGGCAAGTTTGCGTTGGTTAGTATTCGGCGATCACAGCCCGTCGTCAACCTTCGGATACGTAGACAGGGCTCATTCATTGCAATGGTAAGCTGGAACCGCATGGAGAAATGCTTCTGTTGTGGAAGCACGCCGGTGGGCGTCGCTTACACAGTAAAATCGTTTCCCATCGTGCGCTGCTCTTACTGCGGAGCAGGCCGCACCAGGTTGGATGCCAGGTTCGATTTCACGAAATATTACACGGAAGCCTACTTTCAAGGAGGTGTGGCGGACGGGTATGCGGACTATTTAGGCAGCGAACAGACTCTGCGGCCGGAATTCCGCCGCATCCTCGCACATCTGTGCAGGCTAAACTGCACTCGAGGGCGACTGCTGGAGTTTGGGTGCGCGTATGGATTTCTTCTGCGCGAGGCCGAGCCACTGTTTGAGCAGGTAGAGGGGATCGAACTGAGCTCCGACGCGGTGCGATTCTGCCGGTTGTACGGCTTGCAGGTCAGAGAAGGATCTGTGGACGAAGCGACACTCCAAGGAAATTACGACGTCATTGTTGGGCTGGACGTGATCGAGCACGTCCCGGACCCGCAGGACACGATACGGCTGATTACGCGGCATTTGAACCCCGGGGGTCTGCTGCTGATGACCACCGGGGATTGGGGCTCGCCGCTGGCGCGGGTAATGGGGCCGCGCTGGCGGCTGATGACGCCGCCACAGCATTTGTCGTTCTTTACCGCTAAGTCGATGCGGCTGATCTTGGAATCGGCCGGGTTGCGGGTGCTGGAATTGTCGCACCCGGGGAAGTGGGTCCCGCTCTCGCTCATTACGTATCAACTGCAGCGGCTGGCCGGATTCAAGCCGCGGTTGCTGTCGGTGCCCGGCTCGTGGGGTTTGCCGATGAATCTTTGGGACGCCATGCGGGTCATAGCTATGAAGGCAGACCCAAGTTAACGAAATAGATACGTTCGCTAGTTACTAAGATAAATCCGAGTGGGCGATCAATGATATATGTGGATTTAGTTAGTAAGAGCCTGCTGAACCTTAGAGAACTACCCCGCGATTGTCCGTTCCATTAAAATCCAATGGATAGCGGGAAGCGCATTCCATTGACTAAATCTTTCCACGTCGTTATTCCGGCGTACAACGAAGCGGCTTCGGTGGGACGCGTGATCCATAGTGTGCTGGATCGCTTTCCAGAAGCTCACATCATCGTGGTGGACGATGGATCGACGGATGGTACGGCACGGGCGGCGCAAGCCGCAGGCGCCAAGGTCGTCAGGATGCCATTCAACAGCGGCTATGGGATGGCACTACAAACGGGGCTGCGTTGGGCACGGCAGCATGGCGCCCGTTACGTAGTGATGCTCGATGCCGACGGGCAGCACGATCCCAAGGAACTGCCAGCTATCCTGGAGCCGGTACTTAGAGGCAGAGCCGATGTGGCCGTCGGCAGCCGGTACCTGTCATCCAGGGCGCGGTATCGAATACCGGTAGCCAGGCGATTGGGATCGTGGATATTTGCGAAACTACTTTCCATTCTTACCGGCGGCCGCATCACCGACCCGACATCCGGTTTTCAATGCTTGAGTGCAGCCGCACTCGAGATGTTCAGCCAGATCGAGGACTTTCCTCCCGCGACGCCCGACGCGGACATGCTGCTGTACGCTCACCTGGAGGGTTTGCGGATCTGTGAAGTTCCGGTAACTATGTATGCCGACGAAGGCCAGGATTCGATGCATAGCTTCGCGCGGTCATTTTTCTATGCACCGAAGATGGTCGTGGCCATGGCTGGAGTCCTGCTGGCGTGGCATCGCCGGGAGGCGGTGCGCTCGTGAGCCCCGCGCATGTGGGTCCGACAGCATCGGCGCGGCTGTTGGTCTTCATTGCGGGCCTGCTCGTGTGCGGGTGGACGCTGCATAAACTTCGGCGGCGCGGGTTGCTCGTACCTCTTGGCTCTCTGTTCCTGACCGCATCCGGGATCTTGATCTGTTTCTCCGCCTTTCCGCGCGTCTTCGATCGCCTGGCGTTTGCTTTGGGCGTGGACTACCCTCCGGTGCTGTACCTGGCCGGATTAGCCGTACTGCTGATGCTGCTGACGATTCAATTGGCGGCACGTCTGTCGGTGTTGGATGTGCGCTGCCGGCGTCTCACGCAGGAGTTGGCTCTGAGAGATGCGGCACGAGCTGACGGCGAATAGCGTAACTCCGGCGGCCGCAGGCCCGGCGGGGGACCAGGCTGCCAGGCTTCGGCCGCCCAGCACGGAATCCGCCATTGCGCCCGGCGGCTCGACCGAAGGCTCAAACACTGTAAACATTGCTGTCCTGGCTGCTATTGCACTCCTGGGACTGGCATTCGCCCTGATCATGCCGCCCCTGCAACTGAACGACGAACACGGACATTTTCTTCGCGCCTACCGGATTTCCGATGGGGAGTGGATATCGCATTCGAAGGCGATTCCACCGGCTCTCGTTGTGTTTCTACAACGCTATCCGGAATCAATCGAAATGCATCGAAAGGTGATTCCTTCTGAGCTGATGGCCGAGCTAAGCGGGCCGGCAGCGGCGCCGGCTGTGCCGCCAGCCATGGGAGACGATGCGTCCCACCGTTACCTGACGTGGGGAATTCTGGGATCGAGCCTCTACTGCCCGATCGTCTACCTACCGGCGAGTGCAGGTATCACGCTAGCTCGTGTACTCCGCCTTGCGCCGCTGGGCATGCTGTACATGGCGCGGACCTTCAACGTGCTCACGCTGTTGGTGGCCGTGTGGCTCGCATTCCGGCTTGCCCCTTCGGCGCGCACACTCGTGGCGGCAGTCGCGCTGATGCCGATGACGCTTAATGAAGCGGGCGGGTTATCGGCCGATGCGGTGACAATTGCGATTTCATTGATTGGTTTCGCGCTGATAATCCGGACGAGGGAAGGGTTGGTTTCGGGCAGACTCCTGGCTGCGACCGGTGCGACCTTTACGGTTTGGGCGCTTGCGAAGGCCTGCATTTGGGCAATGCCCCTGCTGCTGTTGATCCCGGAGGCAGCGTTCCGGACGCGCCGACGCCGCGTATCTTTTGTGGCAGGCACCTCTCTGGCCATGCTGGTCGCGCTGGTGGCGTGGCAGATCACAATTCACGCCAACATGGAGGCATTTCAAACCGCCCGCATGGCGCGCGGTATTGACGCTTCGGCAAACCTCGCCTTTTTGCTGGCTCACCCGATCGCCTACGCGCGCATGCTCGCGGTCCTGGTTGGCGGCCACACGCAAGAATATTTTTACGGATTTATTGGAACTTTCGGCTGGACACAGTTCCGCCTGGCCTGGTGGACTTACCCTCTGTATGGGGCTTTGCTGTTTCTTGCCGTGCGAAGCTCGGCCCCGGGACGACCGATTTCTGCCTCAGAGCGCATGCTGTTCGGCTTGGTATTCCTGGTCGCAGCAGCAGTGATTCATATACTTCTGTTCGTCAGCGATGGAGTCGTGAACGGCGGATCCAGTGCCGGAGTGATTGCGTTTCCAGCTTCCGCCGGCGTACAAGGCCGCTATTTCATTCCATTTTGTCTTGCTGGTTTGCTGGCGCTGCGGCCCTACCGCAACAGGATCAGCAGGCAGACGGCCCAAGCGATCGTGCTGTGCACCGCAGGGGCATTCGACCTGCTCTGCTTATATGTCTTTCGCCTGAATTATTACCTTTAAAGTCAGGCCGATAACCAAGGATGACTTATCCCCGAGCGAGGGTTGCCGGTAAACTCGGGCTGATCGGCATCCCCATGAAAGCACTGGTCACAGGATCAGGCGGCTTAATCGGTTCCGCGTGCACGGAACTGCTGTGCGAAAGCGGCTGGTCGGTGGCCGGCGTGGACAACGACATGCGGAGACTGTATTTCGGGGAAGCTGGTTCCACCGCGCGCGTGGTGGCTGGTCTGCGCCACCGGTTTCCGAAGGCATACAAACATCACAGCATCGACATTCGCAACCGGAACGGGATTCGCGTTTTGATGGAAGCGGAACGGCCGGATTTTATCATCCACACGGCAGCGCAGCCCTCTCACGATAAAGCCGCGGCGATTCCATACGACGATTTCGACGTCAACGCAGTGGGCACTTTGAATCTTCTTCAGGCGGCTCGCGATTTCTGCAAGGAATCTCCCTTCTGCTTCACGAGCACGAACAAGGTGTACGGCGACCGGCCTAACAGCCTGGCTTTGGCGGAAGGCTCTGCGCGCTATGACTACGCCGACGGCCGCGACGGCATTGACGAATCGATGTCAATTGACGCATGCCTGCACTCGCTGTTCGGCGCGTCCAAAGCCGCCGCGGATATTCTATGCCAGGAATACGGGCGCTATTTTCGAATGCCGGTCGGCATTTTTCGGGGGGGATGCCTGACCGGACCACAACATGCCGGCGTCGAGTTGCACGGATATCTCAGCTATATCGTTTTTTGCGCGGTTTCGGGCCGGCCCTATACGATTTACGGGTACAAAGGCAAACAAGTCCGCGACCAGATCCACTGCCGCGACGTGGCCCGCTTATTCCTGGAATTCCATGGAAATCCGCGCTGCGGTGAGGTATACAACCTCGGGGGCGGACGGAAGAACAGCCTGTCGATCCTCGAGACGATCGAACTCCTCGAGGATTTCGATCTTTCTCTCGCCTACGAATACCGGGAGAGCAACCGGGCCGGCGATCATATCTGCTACATTTCGGATCTCTCAAAACTGAAGGCGCACTTTCCCAACTGGCGGATGGAATACGACATCCCGGCAATCCTTTCGGAGATCGTGGCGCATCACGCCCAGGCGAGCCAGGTACAAGTGTGAGCCACTGTCTGAAGCTATCGGTAGTGATACCGGCGCGCAATGAAGCGCGCTCGATCGGTCAGACGCTTGCTGAAATCGGCCCGGCCCTGCGGGCGCGCAATATACCATTCGAAATCATCGTCGTGGACGACGGCAGTGGGGATGAGACAGCGGAAGTGGTGAGGCGGGCGCAAGCGGGCGACGACCCGGTGATTCTGGTTGCAAATCCAGGGAGCAACGGCTTCGGCAACGCCGTGCGGCGCGGCCTGGAGCGCTGCAGCGGTGACGCGGTTGCGATCATGATGGCGGACGGCTCCGACAGCGCCGACGACCTGGTAATGTACTGGGACATTCTTTCCGAAGGCTACGATTGCGCATTCGGATCGCGTTTCGTGCGCG
Organism: Bryobacteraceae bacterium; assembly: GCA_035295805.1. Classification (GTDB taxonomy): domain Bacteria; phylum Acidobacteriota; class Terriglobia; order Bryobacterales; family Bryobacteraceae; genus PSRJ01. The sequence goes on from DATGII010000022.1 coordinate 13,896, forward strand.
GCGGGACGGTAATCGACTATCCGATGCACAAGCTAGTTCTCAACCGCTTGACGAATAATTTCATCCGGCTGTTGTTCGGGTTTGCCTACAACGACGTCACGAACGCGTTCAAGTGCTACCGCAAAGAAGTAATCGCGGGCATGCAGCCGCTGATCTCGCCGCATTTCAATCTCACGGTTGAAATGCCATTGAAGGCGATTGTGCGCGGCTATTCGTACAAGGTGGCGCCCATCTGCTGGAGGAATCGCAAGACGGGAATTTCGAAACTGAAGCTTCAGGAAATGGGAAGCCGATATCTGTTTATCGTTCTCATCCTGTGGTTGGAAAAGCACCTGACGCGGGGCGATTACAGGCGCGAGAAGAGCATCACGGCTACGGCTCAGAAGGAAGCGTGTTGAGCCGGGAGCACGTACTGATCACAGGAGGCGCCGGCTTTGTCGGCTCGTCGCTGGGGATTGCGATCCGGCGCCAATCGCCGTCGACTATGGTAACGGCGCTCGACAACCTTCGCCGGCGGGGCTCGGAATTGAACCTGCCGCGGCTGGCAGAAGCCGGAATCCGGTTCGCGCACGGAGACGTTCGGTGCCGGGAAGACCTGGCGGCGATCTCGCCGGCTCCGGACCTGATCATCGAGGCATCCGCCGAACCCTCGGCCCAAGCGGGCTATTCCGAATCGCCAGAGTATCTCATCAACACCAACCTGGGAGGCTGTTTTCAATGCCTCGAATTAGCGCGGAGAGCGGGAGCGGATTTTCTGTTCCTGTCGACCAGCCGTGTCTATCCGTACGGGTTAGTCAACAGCCTGAACTTCCGCGAGGAGGAGACGCGATTTCGCCTCGAGCCGCGGCAGCAGTTGCCGGGAGCGTCGGAGTTCGGAATCAGCGAGAGTTTTCCCTTGCACGGGGCCCGCTCGCTGTACGGAATGAGCAAGCTGGCCGCGGAGCTGATGGTGCAGGAATATGGCGACGCTTACGGCATGCGGTGGATTATCAATCGGTGCGGACTGATTACGGGGCCGTGGCAGATGGGCAAAACGGACCAGGGCGTAATCGTGCACTGGCTGGCAGCTCATTACTTCCGGCGGCCGCTGCGCTACATCGGCTTCGGCGGCACCGGTAAACAGGTGCGTGATTTTCTGCATGTGGATGATCTGTGCGACCTGATTGCGGCGCAGGCGTCCGATTTCGGGCGGTTTGCCCGGTCTGTCGTGAACGTCGGAGGCGGCATCGAGGGGAGCCTCTCGCTGTGCGAGTGCACCGAGCTTTGCCGGGAAATTACGGGCAATTCGGTCGAGATCTCCGCCCAGCCCGAGACGCGCTGCGCGGACGTTCGGATATTCCAGGCGGACTGCCGACTGCTGAGATCGCTCTGCGGATGGCGGGCGGCGCGGGGCGCGCGCACCACACTGCGCGAGATTTTCGACTGGCTGCACCAGAATGAGAAACAGCTGCGGCCGGTTCTGGCGGGAGGCGTGTAAGCCGAATGCCGGTACCCGCGTGAAACTCAGGCGACAACTGCCTGCCGCGCGCGCGCTGTTGTTCACGGCGATCGCCGGCGCGGCGTACCCGGTGCGTTCCTACCCGGTCGCAGCCGGACTCGACGCATCCTGGGTCTACGCCTTGAATTATGCGCGCCTCAAAGGGCTGATCTCCGGGCGCGATGCGATCTTCACCTACGGCCCGCTGGCATGGCTAACGGTGCCTATGGACCTGGGGAGCAATTTAGCCGCAGGCATCGTGTTCCAGCTGGCGTGCTGGCTCGCGTTCGCGGGCGTGCTCGCGTGGTTCGTGTTCGTTCGAAAGGCGCCGCTGGAGAAGGTGGCGGTATTCACGTTTTGCCTGCTTGCAGGTTGGCGGAGCTTCCACCACTGGGATTATGTCGGTCCGGAAGTATTTATCGCGTTTCTGGCATTACTGCTGCTGGGCGGAGCCGCAGTCGAACAGCGGTGGCTGCCCTATTTCGCCGGTTCGTGCTTTCTCGGCTGGCTACTGTTTTTCGTGAAATTCAGCGCGGCGCTGCTGGTGCTGAGCGCGGTGACGCTATTTATTGTCGCGGTATTTCCGTTCGACCGGCACAAGGCCCGGCGCTTGGGGGTGGCTGCTCTGCTTACCACGGCATGCGTGATGGGCCCGGCCGCCTTGTTTTATTTTCCGGGGATGGCGGAGTTCGCGGGCTATGTACGCGGCGGCATCGAAATCTCTTCCGGCTACAGCGCAGCCATGACGGTGCGGGGACCACGCGCGCCGCTGGTGCTCGCAATTGCACTGATGGTTTCCTGGCTGCTGCTCATCGGCTGCCTCTACCGCCGCCGGGACCGCGCCTTGCCGGTGGCCCTCAGCTTTGTGGGGCCTGGGTTCGTGGTGTTCAAGCACAGCTTTGTACGCGAGCCCTTCCACGCTGGCATGATCTTTGCATTCACGCCTCTGCTGTGGGGCATCGTGGTGCTCTTCAGCGACTTGGGACGCAAGGACTATCCGCGGCTGGCGGCGCCGGTATCCGTCTTCGCGGCCGTCATGTGCGCGACGGCGGCGCCCGCAATGTATCCGACACGGTTAGGCCTGGCGGCAGACCGGCTGCCCGAGTCGATCCGGGAAGCCATTGGAACCGAGCCCGTCGCGGTCTTTCCGCACGAACTGGCGTATGCGGCTGCGAACGGGCTCAACTTTCGCCCGTTCCCTGTGTTGCAATCGTATTCGGCTTATACGTCCTACCTCGATGAGGCAAATGCGGCGTTTCTCGGTTCCGAAGTCACAGCTCCGCCACGGGTGCTTTTCGACTGGCAATCGATCGACGGGCGCAACCCGCTGCTGGATGCGCCGGCAACCGCGCTCGCACTGTACCGCCATTACGATCTGGCGGCGAGCGGAGGGGGCCATCTCGTCCTCCGGCGAAGAACCGTCCCGCGTTTCGGCGCGCAACCCCGCCTGCTGGAAACACGCTATTGGCAAAACGGGCGGCCGTTCCCGGTCCCGCAAGACGACCATCTGCTGATCGCCCGTATCCATTTGCAAGAGACTTTAGAAGGCACCGCCCGGAGCTTGCTGTTCCGGTTGCCGGCGGTCACATTAATGAATTACCGGGTTTCGCCGGAAGTGATGCGCGACGGAATCCCGCTCAACATTCTGCCGTGGAATATGGAGGAGGCGCGGGAATTGTTCGCAGGCGAAGCCGTGCCGGGGCACAACACGGAGTGGACCTTCGCGGGTCCGGGCGCCAGGTATTTTCGGGATCCGATAAAAGTGGAGCTACTGGAGTTTCCGGAAATCCGGGTCCCGCACGTATCGCATACGGAGGAGCCTTAAAAGGCCGCGGGCGTGATGCTATCCAACGGCAACATTGATCCGACCGAACAAACCACAATAAGATTTCTTTCGGATACCTCTCCGTTGCCCCCTGGTCGATCACAATGGGCGCCTCCCATTTCGATGACTCCCGGAATACCGGCCTGAGCCAGCCGACTGAAAGCGACGCGCGCACGCGCCATCTGCTGCGTTCGCGTCCCTACCCCGCGAAATTATCGCTGGTCGCCCCAATGTACAACGAGGAGGCGGTTGTCCCACAATTTCGAGCGGCGGTCGAGGCATTCATCGATGGAGTTCACTGCCCCGTAGAAATCGTCATTGTGAATGACGGCAGCTCGGACCGGACGCTGTCGCAATTAGTCGAGTGGACCTCGGCAAATCCGTGTGTGCGGGTTCTGCACCTTTCCCGCAATTTCGGTCACCAGGTGGCGGCGACCGCAGGTCTGGACCACGCCACAGGTGACGCCATCGTGCTCGTCGACGGCGATTTGCAGGATCCGCTCCCGGTCATTCACCAGATGATTGAGCGCTACTGCGAAGGTTACGACGTGGTATATGGGCAGCGCGAATCGAGGGCCGACGAGCCATGCTCGAAACGGGCAACGGCCTGGCTCTTTTACCGGCTCATGCGTGCGTTTGTCTGCCGGGAACTGCCGGTGGACACGGGCGATTTCCGCCTGCTCTCGCGCGGGTGTCTGGATGCGCTGAACACGATGCGGGAGACGCACCGGTTCCTGCGGGGCATGGTCGCCTGGCTCGGATATCCGCAAGTGGCCGTTCGGTACCACCGGCAAGGGCGCGCGCACGGGACCAGCAAATACCCATTGAAAAAGATGCTGGCATTTGCCTGGACCGCCGCCACCTCGTTCTCCGCCGCTCCCTTGCGTGCGAGCGCAGCCGCCGGGGCACTGGCCGGCATGCTCGGGATTGAGGAGGGGATTCGAGCCGCTTTGGCATCCGTTTTCGGTTGGTACACCGTGCCGGGATGGAAATCCCTGATGGTGGTGACAACCCTGATTGGCGGCGCGACGCTGATGAGCATCGGGATTGTCGGAGAATACCTGGCACGTCTTTACGAGCAGGCAAAAGAGCGTCCATTGTACATGGTGGCCCGGGAATTCCACAAGGGAAGCGCCGAGACGGTGGTTTCGGATGAACGGGCCTGCATCATTCATCTGCGATGATTCGACGGGCGCGCTTCGACCAATTTTCTGCCTCATACGAAGAATTGTTGCGCGACCCCATCCGCGAGCACTTCACCGGGAAAGAATCCGGGTATTTTCATCTCCGCAAACGTGATTTGATCTGCGATCATTTCCGTCGCCGTGGGATCGATACCGCCGGCCTTTCCTACCTGGATGTCGGCTGCGGCAAGGGAGAATTACTGCAACTGCTGAGCCCCAGCTTCACACGCTGCGCCGGCTGCGACCTTTCCGCGGAGATGATGCACCCGATGCCCGGTATCGAGACACGCCTACAGCAGGATGCTTCGAAGATCCCGCTTCCCGATTGCAGCGCTGATTTCATAACCGCAGTCTGCGTCTATCACCATGTAGCGGTGGAGGCCCGGCCGGCCCTGTCGCTGGAAATTTTCCGCGTGCTCAAACCGGGCGGCACTTTCGCAATCATTGAGCACAATCCCTGGAATCCGATCACGCGGCTGATTGTCAGCCGAACCCCGGTCGATGAGGGTGCGATCCTTCTGCCGCGCCGCGAAACCCGCGAATTGATGCGCGGCGCAGGTTTGGCAATCAGGGAGGAGCAGTATTTCCTCTTCTTGCCGGAGAAGATATACCGCCGCGTTGGAGGGTTGGAATCCTGGTTGCGCAGGGTTCCCGCAGGCGGCCAATACGCCGTATTCGGAGTAAAGCCTCTGGGCGGCGCGCTGGCGGAGATCTCCGGGAAGAATGCGAGCGCGGCGTGAGCATTTTACCGGAACGGCCGGTTGACATGTTCGGCGCGGCCCTGATGCGAAAGCCATTCACCGCAGCCGCATTGATCTTCACGGCCGTGGCCGGCCTGCTGATCACCTTCCACGCCAACCACCTGGTTTTTTCTCCTGACGAAGGCATCGTTCTGGATGCAGCGGAGCAAATGCTCCGGGGCAAGAAACTATACGTGGACTTCTACGGAAACATGAGCCCCGGCAGCTTCTGGCTGCAGGAATTGGTATTTCGGTGCGCCGGCTTGAGCCTAAGAACCGGGCGCCTGATCGTGATCCTGGATTTCGCCCTGCAGTGCGCCCTGGTGTACTGGCTCATCGCGAGCGCGGGCCACCGGAAAGCTGCGTGGGCGGCCACGGTGCTGTTTTGCTTGTTCGAGGGGGGCAACACCACTCTCCTGCTGCCCGGGCACCGATGGGACAGCGCGGCGCTGTCCCTGCTCTCGGTCGCGCTCTGCCTGCACGGGGCAGCGAGGGAGCGGCATGCATGGTGGATCGCCGGAGGGGCCCTGATTTCTTTCGCGGCGTTCTGTACTCCGTCGATCGCAGAACTCGCCGTGATCACCGCGCTCGCACTTTTCATCTCCGGGCGCCGCCGGTTTCTGCCTGCTTACGTTGGCGCGGCCGCCGCCACCTCCGTGTGTCTGTCGCTGGTCATGCAGATCGCGGGTTATCTCAGACCCTTCGCCCAGCAGATGTTGTGGCTGGCCTCGAATTATTCCCGCGTGAATGTCACACCCTACGGCTTCCCGTTGGGAGGATACCGTGCCCTGATGCAGACCGTCGCTGCTGCGCCATTAATAATTTGGCCTGTTCTCTCGCTGTCGATCATGTTGCCGGCAGTGCTTCCCATCGTTGCGGTGTTGGGATGGGGGGGCGTCTGGTTGTGGCGCTGGAGGATTCACGCCGGGTCCACCAATTCCTTCCGGGAGCCGTATCTCGCGGCCTGCCTTGCAGGTTATGTCTTGAGCACGCAACCGCGCCCAGACATCACTCATCTCACCATCGTCTCTCCACTCGGGTACGTGCTGGTTGCGATTCTGGTCTGCCGGTATCTCAAGCCGGCGGTGGGCCTGACCGTTTTCTCGCTGGCACTCCCGTGGGGGATACTCCTGGCAGCGCAATCGACGGTCACACTGGCGAAAGCCGCCGTTGTTGCAACACCAGCGGGCGTGCTACGGGTTGCCCCCGAGGAAGCGCCGGCGGTGCGGAAACTCTTGAGCCAGGTCCGGCCCGGCCAGTCCTTATACGTCCATCCCTATTTACCGCTGTTCTACTTTCTTACGCAGACCGCGAACGCTACTCGTTACTCTTACCTGGCGCCGGGTATGATGGGACCGGCCGAGGAACGAACGGCTCTCGAAGAACTCCAAACATCGGCTCCCGCGTGGGTGCTTTACCTGCCGCTACGCAGGGAAGATTACCTCAGAGTGTTCCCAAACGCGACCGGGATCAATGTTCATTACGAAACGATTGAAACCTGGATTCATGCCAACTATGCTCCCTTGAACGTGCCGCTGTGGCTTTCGGGGTACGAACTGCTGGTCCGCCGACCGGAAGAACCGAAATCGAGTCTTGCGCTGCAAAAGGATCCTAAATAAGACGAATCACAACGCGACCGAGAGCCCAACTGCAACTTCAATAAAGCCGCATCGCCGCGCTGATGAAGGTACAGCAGAACCGCGGGCGCACGCAAAATCGGTAAGCTGGTGCTGAAGGCTGAAGTTTCTGGCGGAATGCGAACTGAACCAAACTTCCTCGAACTGATCGGGCGGTTCGCCGGCAAGCGGATGCTGGCGATCGGCGACCTGATGCTGGACGAATTCATCTGGGGCCGGGTATCGCGCATATCGCCGGAAGCGCCGGTGCCAGTGGTGAACGTGACCGGCGAATCGTACTACCCGGGCGGGGCGGCGAACGTGGCGCGGAACCTGCGCGAATTCACGAGCGAAACCTTCGTGATGGGAGCGGTGGGCGCGGACGCGCCCGGTAAGACGCTGTTAGAGCTGCTGCATGCGGCGGGGATTCGGACCGATGGAGTGATCGGGGGCGCCGCAGCCACGACGGTTAAGACGCGGGTGATCGCGCGCAACCAGCAAGTCGTACGCGTGGATCGGGAGCAGAAGACGGCGCTGCGGCCGGACCAATTGGCGGAGGCGGGCGCGTACCTGGAATCCGCGATCGCGGAGATGGACGCGATCGTGGTGGCGGATTACGGCAAGGGGTTTCTGACGCAGGCGCTGGCGGATGAAATTTGCCGCCTGGCGCGGAAGCACCGCAAAATCCTGGCGGTGGATCCGCATCCGCACACATCGCTGACGTGGCGGGGGGCGACGGCGATCAAGCCGAACCGGATCGAGGCGTTCAGCGCGGTGGGACTACCGCCGGCGGAAGCGGTGGAGCCGGTGTGCCGGGACGAGGCGCTGCTGGAAGCGGCGCGGCGACTGCGGCAATTGTGGCAAACCGAGAGCCTGCTGGTGACGCTCGGCGAGCAAGGGATGCTGCTATTCGACGGCGACGCAGAGCCCCTGCACCTGGCGGCGCGGGCGCAGGAAGTGTTCGACGTTTCCGGGGCCGGGGACACAGCGATCGCGATATTCACGCTGGGATTGGCCGCGGGGGCCCACGCAGGGGCAGCGGCGGAACTGGCGAACCGGGCCAGCGGCATCGTGGTCGGAAAAGTGGGAACCGCCACAGTCGCGCCGGCGGAACTAATCCGCGCATTTCAAACGGTATAGAGCGAGCCCGGGGGCCGGAGATCCGCGTCACTTGACTTTTTCTGTATTTCCGTAATAATGGAAATATGGAATCAGAGGCCGCAAGCGGAAGAGGTCGGTCACTATGCCGAAATGTTCGCCGCGATGGGGGCCGAGCCACGGCTGCGGATCATGCGGCTGCTGCTGGCGGCGCATCCGGCGGGAATGGTGGTAGGAGAGATCGGCGAAGCACTGGGAATTCCGAACTCGACGCTGTTGCACCATCTGGACAAATTGAAGAACGAAGAACTGGTGAAGGTGCGGCGGGAAGGTACGTTCCTGTGGTACACAGCCGATTGTGAGAGCCTGCGGGAACTACTCGGGTTTTTATACGCGGAGTGCTGCACGCGGAACCGGGCGATCGAGCCGGAGAAGATTGTCTGCTGCAAGTAGGAGACAAAAATGGCGAGCGATATCAAGGAAGTCGTACGAGAGAAATACGGCGAAGCGGCGCTGCGGGCGCGGACGGCTTCGCAGGGTTCCTGCTGCGGAACCCCGAGCCGGTGCAGCGCGGACGGAGACCCCGTGACATCGAACCTCTACGAGGAAACGGAGAAGAACCTCGTACCCGAGCAGGCGGTGCGTGCTTCGCTGGGATGCGGGAATCCGACGGCGCTGGCGGAATTGAAAGAAGGCGAGACGGTACTGGATCTGGGATCGGGCGGCGGCATCGACGTACTGCTTTCCGCGCGGCGAGTTGGGCCGAACGGCAAAGCATACGGGCTCGATATGACGGACGAGATGCTGGCGCTGGCACGCGACAATCAGCAGAAGGCGGGTGTCAGCAACGTGGAATTTCTAAAGGGGGAAATCGAGGCGATTCCTCTGCCGGAAAATTCAGTGGACGTGATCATTTCCAATTGCGTGATCAACCTTTCGGCGGATAAGGACCGGGTTTTGCGCGAAGCGTATCGCGTGTTAAAGCCGGGCGGGCGGCTGGCGGTTTCGGATGTGGTGGTGCGAGGCGCGGTTCCCGAGGACGTGCGGCAGAGCATGCTGCTTTGGGTGGGATGCATCGCGGGGGCGCTGGAAGACGGAGAATATAAGGCGAAGCTGCGGGCGACGGGGTTTGAAGGAATCGAGATCGAGCCCACGCGGGTTTACGATGTCGGGGACGCGCGGGCCTTTCTGGAGTCGGCGGGGATTGACGTGGAGGCGATTGCGCCGCAGCTAGGGGGAAAGTTCATGAGCGCCTTTGTACGGGCGAAGAAACCGAAAGCCTGATACACCGGTGAGAGCTCGGCGGCGTTAGAGGACTCTGCGCTGGTCGCCTTCACGGCGGGTGATGTGCTCGCGGTCCAAATACTCCAGCAGGGGAATGGCGTACTTGCGGGAGACGCCGGTCCATTCCTTGAAGGCCGAGACGTTGAAGCACTCGGATTTCCGCGCGGCCATCATCTGGCGCAGATGGTCGATGGCGGTGCGGTGAAAGACGAGATCGTCGCTGACGCGGACGAGCTGGCGCTCGCGGAGGAGAATCTGAAGCAACGAACGGGCGCGGGCGGGCTCGACGCCGGATTGCGCGAGAACTTCGGGCACCGGCGGAGTGGCGAGGCCGGCGCGCTCGAAGGCGCGCTCGATGGCGCCGCGGGCCGCGCTTTCGTCATCCCGCAAGACGACTTTGTGGCTGCGGGCGCGCACGGTCTCTCCTTCGACCACGAGGTCTTTCGCTCCGGCCAGGAGCGCGTCAAAGAGAAATAGCGGCGCGGCGGGCAAGTCACGGCTGCGAAGATCCTGCTTAGGAATGCCGGGCAAAAGGGGATGGGTGCGATGAAAGTCGCGCACGGAGGCGACGAGTTGGTCGCGGCACTGCTGGAGCCAGTCGGGGCTGACATACCATTGCGAGATTTCGACGAGCCCGACGCGCCGCGCGGCCTCGGCAAGCTCGGCATCGAGCAGGCCCGTGCGCGCCACGAGGTCCGGGAGTCCTAAACCAAAGGCAGATTCGTTGACGAGCAGAGCGACGCGGGCCGCGGTATCGGCGCGTTCAAAAGCGGCGAGGCGAGCGGTTATATCGTCGCCGGCGCGGTAGCGGCGTTCGCTATTGTCGAGCACCACGCCGCCACCGATTGTGATGACCGGCGAGAACATGCGAATGATGAAGCGATCGCCGGGCCACAGCAGAGCGGGATGACGCAGGATCAGTTGTGCGAAGGACGTGCCGCCGGGCTTCAGCGCGACGGCGCCGGCGGAGAGGCGCACTTCGGCTTCGATCTCGGCGGTACCGGAATGGAAATGAACGGGCGCCCGGTGTTTGAGCGGCTTGGCGGAGGCAAGAAGATCGAGCCGGCAATCGATGCGGGTGACGGCGCGGAAGCGGCCGGGTTCGGAGAGTACATCTCCGCGCGCCAATTCCGCGGGTTCGATATCGGCCAGGTTGATGGCAGTGCGCTGTCCGGCGAGGGCGCGGCCGGCAGTGGAACCATGCACCTCGACACCACGCACGCGGAGCCGGCGTCCGGCAGGATACAATTCGACTTCCTGCTCCCGGGCCACCGAGCCGGAGACCAGGGTGCCGGTGACAACGGTGCCGAAACCTTTCACGGTAAAGACACGATCGATGGGGAGGCGGAAGCGGCCGGATGCGTTTTTCTCGGGGATTTCGGCGGCGACGCGAGCGAGTTCGCGGCGGAGATCATCGAGGCCCGCGCCGGTGACGGAGCTCACGGGGACGACCGGAGCGCCTTCCAGGAATGAATCCTTAACCAGTTCTTCGGCCTCGAGGCGGGAGAGTTCGAGGATATCGGGCTCGGCCAGGTCGGCCTTGGTGAGGGCGATGACACCGCGCGGGATACCGAGCAGTCGGCAGATATCGAAGTGCTCGCGGGTCTGGGGCTTGATGGACTCGTCGGCGGCGATCACGAACAGCACGAGATCGATGCCGCCGACGCCGGCCAGCATATTTTTGACGAAGCGCTCGTGGCCCGGAACATCGACGAAACCCAGGCGGAGCGTGGGCGTCAATTGGAGATGAGCGAAGCCGAGGTCGATGGTAATGCCGCGCCGTTTTTCTTCCGCCAGGCGGTCCGCATCGATGCCCGTGAGGGCCTTGACGAGGGCGGTCTTGCCGTGGTCAATGTGGCCGGCGGTGCCGACGATGATGTTCTTCATCGCTCTGGTTTCTATCGTACTACCGGGTCAAACGCCGACCTTCCGCGGCGGCGTCACGCTGGTAAAGGTGGATGTGTCGGCCGCGAATGGGAACGGGCGCACGATTTCGGATCTGGCGCAAAAGGATTTCGAAGTATTCGACGAAGGAGCGCCGCAGCCGATTGCGTATTTCGATCATGAATCAGAACCGCTGGATTTACTGCTGCTGCTGGATGTGAGCGGGAGCATGCACCGGTCGTTGATGGAACTGGCGGCGACGGCGCGCGCGGCGCTGCGTCCGCTGGGACGGCAGGATCGGGTAGGGGTGATGCTGTTTGCGCGGGAATCCGCGGTGCGGCAGTTGTTTACCGAAGATTTCGGGCTGGTGGAATCAGAGATTGCCAATGCGGTGAAGGCGCAGGATCTCGGCAGCGGCACGGCGATCAACGCGGCGGTGCGGGCCGGAGCCGAATACATAGGCCGACAGCCGGCGAGTGCGCGGCGGGCGGTGCTGATTGTGACCGATAATCTGAGCTTGAATTACCGTGTACCGGATGAAGTGGTCATTCGAGCGCTTTACGCGGCCGACGCGACGCTGGACGGGATCTTAATTGGCAAGCAGAGGCGGCCAGAGGCGCCGCGGGCGGGCACATATGTGAATCCCGATTTCACGCCATCGGACATTTTTAAACTCGCGGCGCAGACGGGGGGAGAAGCGGTCGAGGTGCATCAGGCGGGGGAGTCGTTTCCGGCAATGATCGAAAGGATCCGGTCGCGATACCGGCTGCAATATCAGGCGCCCGCTTCGGCAGCGGGGGCCTTTCATCGCGTGGAGGTGCGGCTGACCGAGGAGGCGCGGCGGCGGTATCCGCGGGCGGTGTTGAGGGCGCGGGCCGGATATTACGCGGCGGAGTGAACGCGGCAGGCGCGACGCGCTGCTACAGTGAGAAGGTGCTGGCGTGGGTGCTGCTGGGGCTGGTCGCCGGATCAATAGTATATTGCGCCCTTACCGTGGTTGCGGCGGAGAATTATACGGCGGTTCGGCCGCCGGAAATCGATAGTTTTCCGCCGGTGAGCGTTTTGAAGCCGCTGGCGGGCGTCGACCTCGATCTGGAGAAGAATCTCCTCTCATTCTTCGAGCAGAAGTACCCGCGGTTTGAGCTCCTGTTTGCGGTGCGCAGCCCGGAAGATCCCGCGATTGCGGTTGTCGAACGATTGCGCGCGGGCTTTCCGGCAATTCCGTCGCGGTTGATGATCACCGGGGAGCCGCCGTATCCGAATGCCAAGGTCTTCAGCCTCGAACAGATGACGGCGGCGGCGCAATACGATCTGCTCGTGATGGCCGATAGCGACGTGCGGGCGGCTCCAAATCTGCTGGCTACGCTGGCGGCGGAATTCCAAGATCCGAAGACGGGAGTGGTGACATGTCCGTACCGGGCGGTGCCGGGGCCGAGCTTCTGGTCGAAGCTGGAGGCCATCGGATTAAACACGGAGTTTCTCGCGGGGGTGCTGGTGGCCCGCTTGCTGGATGGTATGCGATTCGCGCTCGGGCCGACCATCGGGACGCGGCGGCAAGCCCTCGCCGATATCGGCGGTTTTCATATTCTGAAGGATTACCTGGCCGAGGATTTTGTCATGGGCCAACTGGCGGCGGAACTGGGGTGGCGGGTGGTTTTGTCGTCGTTGGTGATCGAACATCATATCGGCGCCCAGGGATTCGGCGCGAACATGACGCACCGGCTGCGCTGGAATCGCAGCACGCGGCGCTCGCGGCCACTGGGGTATATCGGCCAGATCTTCACGAACCCGCTGCCGCTGGCTCTTCTCTTTTGCCTCGCGGTGCCGGCATGGTGGCCCGTGTTGGCAGTGACGGCCGTGTTTCGAGCGCTGGCAGCGCGAGCCACTGCGAGCCGCATTCTCCGGGACCGACTGACGCGCGCGAATTGGTGGCTGGTTCCGATTCAGGATGCGGCGAGTTTCGTATTATGGGCGGCGGCGTTCTTCGGCCACACGATTCTGTGGCGGGGCCGAAAGTACAGAGTGCTGCGTGATGGCCGGTTCGAACTAGTCTCTTAATGTGCATCTCAGGACCGTTCTAAGGAATTTGCCCCACTTGAGCGGACACTAAGACTGGTAGCATGAACGATTACGCCGGCCGTGTACCCCAGGCGCCAAATCGCCCGCATTGTCCTGTACAGCACGGTTGCGTCCGCGTTGTGGGCGGCCGACAACCGGGTCGTGCGGCCGGTGGACCCTAGCCGAGTCACGGTTTTACGCGGGCACGTGCCGGCACAGGCACAGCCGCGGAACGACTTAGGCACGGCCGCAGGTTCAATGGCGCTCGAGTACGTGACGCTGCGCCTGAAGCCGGCCGACGGGCTCGAGCAGTTTTTGGCTCGGCAGCTCGACCCTTCCTCGCCCGATTACCATCGCTGGCTGACGCCGGAGCAGTTCGGCGAGCGATTCGGCGTGAGCACCGGCGATATCGGGAAGGTCGTCTCCTGGCTGCAATCGTCCGGGCTGCAAGTGCACGATGTAGCGCGCGGGCGACACTGGATTACGTTCAGCGGCACGGCGGGGCAGGTGAACGCCGCCTTCCGCACCGAGATTCACCGCTACCAGGTGAACGGGGAAGTTCACTTTGCGAACGCCACCGACCCGGCGATTCCGGCGGCGCTGGAAGACGTGGTCAGCGGGATTGACGGGCTCAGCGATTTCGAACCACAGCCGCTGGTGAGGGCGGCGCAGCCGCCGGGAGCGGGACCGGACTACACGTCCGGCGCCGCGCACTATCTGGCGCCGGATGATTTCGCCACTATCTACAACGTCACTCCCCTGTACAACATGGGAATCGACGGAACGGGCCAGACGATCGCAGTTGTCGGCCAATCGAATATCAACCTGGCGGATGTACGCCAGTTTCGGCGGAGGTTCAGTCTGCCGCCGAATGATCCGCAACTGGTGCTGGTAGGACCGGATCCGGGAATCAACAGCGCGGTCGTTGAATCGAACCTCGATATCGAATGGGCGGGCGCGGTGGCGCGGCAAGCGACGATTATTTACGTGTACGCCAGCAGCGTGCGCACGGCCTCGCAGTACGCGATCGATCAAAACGTGGCGCCGGTGATCACGTACAGCTTCGGCAGCTGCGAGGCATATAATTCGGTGGGGCTTCGCGCGATCGCGCAGCAGGCCAACGCGCAGGGGATTACGTGGCTGGCTGCTTCGGGAGACGCGGGTGCGGCGACTTGCGACTACATCTCCTCGCCGATTTTGCAGGCATCCAAGGGGCCGAGCACGAGTTTCCCGGCGAGTTTGCCGGAGATCACGGGAGTTGGCGGCACCCAGTTTGACGATGGAAACGGCGCCAGCTATTGGGCGGCGAGCAACACACCCACGGGAGGCTCGGCGCTTTCTTATGTTCCGGAAAGCACCTGGAACACATCGGTGGTGCGGAACGATTTGTCGGCCGGCGGCGGCGGCCCGAGTGTGCTGTTCGGCAAACCGAGCTGGCAGACGGGCCCGGGCGTTCCGAACGATGGCGCGCGCGATGTGCCCGATATCGCGCTGGCGAGCTCACCGCAGCACTACGCGTACCTGATCTACAATAGCGGCTCATTGCTTCCGGTCGGCGGCACGTCGGCAGGCAGCCCTTCGTTTGCGGGCGTGGTGGCGTTGTTGAACCACTACCTGGTATCGAATGGCGGGCTCGCGCAGCCGGGCTTAGGCAATATCAACCCGATGCTCTACCGGCTGGCGCAAAGCACGACCGACGTCTTTCATGACATCACCAAGGGCGACAACCGGGTACCGTGCGAGCAAAGCAGCCCGGGCTGTACGGCGAGCGGGATGGGGTATGCGGCGGGACCGGGTTACGACATGGCGACCGGGCTCGGTTCGATCGACGCGTATCACTTAGTGAGCGAATGGAAGAGCGGCACGGCGACCACCACGACGTTGACGGCAGCGCCAAACACGGTGGCTTTGACCGATACTGTCGCGCTCACCGCCACGGTGGCGGGCAATAGCGGCGTGCCGGCCGGCAACGTTACTTTCCTGACTCGCGGTATCGCGGTCGGAACGGCTTCGTTAAACGCGGGGACCGCCACGATAACCGTTCCGGCCATCAACCTGGCTGCAGGAAATCTAATGATCACGGCGATTTACAGCGGCGACGGAGTCTTCGACGGCTCCTCGGGGACCACGACGATCACGCTAAACGTGCCGGCTTCGGGTGCGCTGGTGGTGCCGTTTGTAACGCCCAACCCGGTGGCACAGGCGGGGCCGTTCTGGCCGTACACCGTGGGTCTGTCGGAAAAGGCGGGCGTGGCGACGACGGTTACGAATTTCACGATCGACGGAGTGAGGCAGAACCTAGGATTCTGGACAAGCACGAGTATCCCGGCGAACGGAACGGTAACGGCGAATCTAAGCGGCTCGGGACTGAATGCGCCGGTGAATCGCGTCTTCGTCTTTTCGGGGCAGGATCCTGCCGGACCGCCGTGGACGCAGCAGATCACGGTGCCGTTTCTGGCAAGCCCTGCGACGGCGCTGGCGCCGGCGATCACTCTTTCGAGCATGCCGTCGATCATTAAACAAACTCCCCAGGCGGACCCCTCGTGCCAGTGGTCGCAGCAATTGACCGTTCAGGAGACGGGTGGATTCCTGGTGCAGTTAACGGCGCTGCAGGCGGGGAGCAGGGATTTCAGCGGGCAAATTCAGCAGCTGTTTGGAACGACGAGGCTGGCACCGTACGGCTTTCTGCAAGCCAAGCTCTGCTGGGACAGCACCAACCAGCCGGGCACGAAACAAATTCAAATCGTTGGCACGAGTGAACTGGGCACGACGGTGACGGCGAGCGTTGCCGGCCAGTATGCGGCGGCCCCGACGGCGCCGCCGACGCTGTCGGTGTCGCCGCAATCGGTGAAGCTGGCGTCGAACGCGGTGTCGGATCCACTCCCGATCAGCGTGAATTTGTCCGGGGAGACAGCGGTCTGGACAGCCAATGTCTTGCCGGCTAACCGGACGACCAACTGGCTGAAGATTTCCGGTGCGGCGCCTGGGCCTCTCACACTGGTGTCATCGAGCGCGGGACTGGCGAACGGAGTGTACCAGGCGCTGGTGACGATCGACGCGCCGGACGCCAATCCGCCGGTGCTAACGGTGCCGGTGACGATGGTGGTGGGCGGGTCGGCGAACATGACAATTTTCGGGATGCGCAACAACGCGTCGGGGACGGTCGCGTTCGCACCGGGAATGCAGGTGGCGGTGTATGGCTCTGGGCTGGCGCCGGCGCAGCAACAAGCCAGCCGCATTCCCCTGCCGTTCACGCTGGCTGGAGTTTCGGCCACGGTGAACGGAATCAGCGCGCCGGTTTTTTTTGTTTCGCCGGGGCAAATCGACATCCAGATTCCATACGAAACGGGGTCGGGCCCGGCGATCCTGGCCGTCAACAATAACGGGCATGTGGCGTCGTTTTCGTTTCCGGTTTCAGTGGCGGCGCCGGGAATCTACAACTTTTTCATCGACAACACTACGGGCACGCAGAACACGGGACGGGCCGGCGACGTGATGACGATTTTCGCCAGCGGCGCGGGCGACCTGACGCCGACGCTGCCGACGGGCGTGGGCCCTTCCTCGCTGACGCCGGTACGCAACCTGCCGCAGCCGCGGCTTCCGGTGGTGGTGACGGTAGGAGGCGAGCCGGCGAGGGTGGCGTTCGCGGGAAACGCGAGCGGGCTGGTGGGGGCGATTCAGATCAACTTCACGGTGCCGGCGGATCTACCGCCGGGACCGCAGCCCGTGGTGGTGACCGTGGGAACCGCGGCGAGCGACCCTGTGAACCTGACGCTGACAGAGTAGGTTCAGGACGAGCGGCTGAGCTCGAGTTTGCGCTGCTTGAGCCATGCCAGGCGGCCCTGGTGC
>DATGII010000023.1:0-15764 GCA_035295805.1 Bryobacteraceae bacterium
CGCTCTTTTCGATCCACAGCTTGCCGCGAATCTTCGCGAGCGCGCGGGCGTCGCGGCTCTTGGCGTGATACGCGGGATTCGGGACGCCGGAAATTACCCACACATCCTGGCCGTCGATTTCTTCGTCGGGCTCCCGTCGCAGATCGAAGGCCTCGGGAATTTCGAGCAGGAACTCGCGCTCCCGGCGGCGCTTGTTCGCGTACTCGGCAAGACGGTGCTGCTTTTGTTCGGGCGTCTCCTTTTCCAGGCGCGCGGCGAGTCTGTCGAGTTTCTCCTGTTCTCTCTTCTGCTGCCCGGATGGCAGCGGTTTGCCGTCGCGCTCCAGGTCATGACGATACGGCTCGCCGCCGAGCACGATCGTCTCCCAGCCTTCCTCATGCTCGGACGTGACGCGGTTTTGCGAATCCAGATGCTTTTCGAGCGAGCGCGCGGTCCACGTGTAGTCCGCCATACGCAGCCAATTCATCTGATCGAGCTCGACGGATCGGCGCACGATCTCGCGTGCATCCTGGCCCGCAAGGGAAGACAGGCAGCCGGCGAGCAGAAGCAACCAAAAACGCATGGGCCCTGCTCCTATTCTTGCAAAAGTAAACCCGCGGCCTCTCGCGCGGCGCGTGAACCCGGGACTGATATAATCGCCGCGTGCGAGTATTGATCACGGCTCTCATTTTGTGGATGCCGGCGCTGTCCGCGCAGTGGTTGCAGTATCCGACTGCGGGAGCGCCGCGCGGAGCCGATGGAAAACCGAATCTGTCCGCTCCCGCGCCGAAGGCTGCTAACGGCAAGCCGGATTTGTCAGGAATGTGGCAGGCGGCGGACCCGCTGCCGTGCAACGACGTGACGCGCATCTGCACGGACCTGCCCATCACGCTGCAATTCGGGAATTTCGCGGACGGCCTCAAAGACGGGCTGCCGTATACTCAGTGGGCCCGCGACGCCATGAAGCAGCGGGTGGGGACCGATCCCTACACGCATTGCATCACGCCCGGCGGCCCGCGCATGCATCTGCTGCCCACGATGAAAAAGATGGTGCAGACGGCGCCGCTGTTGGTGATTCTTGATGAATACAACGCCAGTTTCCGGCAGATTTTCCTCGACGGGCGTCCGCTGCCGGAGGATCCGCAGCCGACCTGGAACGGCTATTCGAGCGGCCATTGGGAGGGAGACCGTCTGATAGTGGAATCCAATGGCTTCCGCGACGATCAATGGCTCGATGCGCGCGGCAACCCGCTGACCAGCGCCGGCAAGGTGATGGAGCGGTTCCGGCGGCCGAATTTCGGCAACATGGAAATCGAGATCACGATCGACGATCCGAAGGCGTACACGCGCCCGTGGACCGTGCTGGTGAAACAGACGGCGGTTGTCGATACCGATCTGCTCGATTCCATCTGCCTGGAAAACGAAAAGGATGTGCCGCACCTTCCGGGAGCGCGATAACCGCATGGCGGGGTTCGGCGCGCTACTATATTAGGCTCGATGACCGATCCAAAACTGCGGGTCTTGATCGCCGCCGATAAGATCCACGCGCGCATCCGCGAGATGGGCGAGCAGATTTCGCGCGACTACCCGACCGGAAACCTCCACCTGATCTGCATCCTTAAAGGCGCGTGCTTTTTTCTGACCGACCTGGCACGCGCCATGAAGCGCGATGTATTCGTCGACTTCATGGGCATTTCCACCTACGGCAAGGGGAAGAGCAGTTCGGGCGAAGTGAAGGTGACCAAGGACCTCGATATTTCACTCGAAGGAGCCGATGTGCTGGTGGTGGAGGACATCGTCGACAGCGGCATCACGCTCAACTACCTGCTGAAGGTGCTGGAACAACGCAAGCCGAAATCGCTCCGTATCGCGGCGCTGCTCGACAAGCCCGAGCGCCGCGTCCGCCCGGTGCCGGTCAGTTACGTCGGCTTTCAGATTCCCGATCAGTTCGTGGTGGGTTACGGGCTGGATTACGCGGAAAAGTACCGGAACCTGGATGACGTTTGCGTGCTGGAGGGAGCCGCCGCCACCGAATAAGACCGCGATCCGGACTTTCAGCCGCGGCTAATTGGTAACAGAACGGAGCTCGCGCTCGCGCGTGGCTTCGCGCTTGCGCTCGAAGTGGCGCTTCACGTCCGGCCAGAACTCTTTCAGGACATTAGAGAAGGCGTCGGTGGCGCACTGAATCAGTAATTTTTGCGCATTATCCGAGGCGGTCCGCGTGTCGGGATACCAGGCGTTGGACACGGCGACGGCCGCGGCATTGCCGCCCCATTCCGGGAAGTTGAACGTGCGGCCGCCGGAATCGGTGCGCACGACGAAGATCTGTTTGAGCGCGCCGGCCAGCCGTGATTTCTTGGTGCCCTCGCCGATCCGGAAATAGCGCGGATCTTGGTGGAGCAGGCTGGGGACGATACCTTCGGTCATCATGTTGCCGATCATCTGGTCGCCATAGGACGAGGCGTAGCGTTTGGCGTAGCCCGACATCCCTTGCCCGAACGAAGGATTCTGGTTCTCGAGCTGGTACAGGCTGGCGAACAGACCGGACGTGATATAAACCGGCCAGTCGAAGGAATCCTTGAACGCGATTGTCATCTTGCGCTTCGCCGTGATCGGGGCAAACGGCAAGGAACCCTCGGTGGTGCGATTGTTGGGAAGTACGCCGAATACGCGTTTATCCTGCAGCGGAGTATTGGAGTTGGGAGCGCTCGATGACGCGGGATTCTCCACGACGTTGTCCTGCGCCAGGGCAACGCCGCATATTACTAAAGCTAGAACTGTGGGGATGTGGCGCGGGCGCATGAATTTATATAGATGATCGACCCTGATGCGGGGTTACTTAAATTCCGTTAATGCCTTCTGTTTCTTGCGTTGCGGAAAGTGCGCGTTAATATCGGCCATTTTAGCGCAAACTTCGGCCGCGGAGCGCGGAGCCCGGCCCGGAACGGATGGAAGCGCCGGCGGCGTTAGGATAGTGGCATGAAGCCGATCGTGTTGTTGGCGGCTGCCGCCCTTATGCCCAATCTCACTCAGCTCAAACAGATGAGCGCGCGTTTCGCGCCCGTGAAACTCAGCTATGACACGGCGAGACTCTCGCCCGGTGATCAGAAAGCGCTGGCCAAGCTGATCGAGGCGGCCCGCGGTTTGAATTCTCTGTTCATGGACCAGCTGTGGAGCGGCGACCGCGCTCTGTACGCGCAGCTCGAGAAGGACACCACACCGCTGGGCAGGGAGCGCCTGCATTATTTCTGGCTCAACAAGGGTCCGTGGTCCGATCTCGACGGCCACACGGCATTCTTACCGGGCGTGCCCGAGCGAAAGCCTCTGGGCGCGAATTTCTATCCGGAAGACATGCAACGCGAGGAGTTCGAAAGCTGGGTCAAAACGCTGAATCCGGCCGCGCGCCAGCAGGCGGAGGGCTTTTTCACGGTAATTCGGCGGGATGCCGCCAAGCATCTGACGGCAATTCCGTATAGCAAGGCGTACGCCGCCGACCTCACCAGGACCGCGGCGCTGCTGCGCGAAGCAGCCTCTCTCACCGACAATACCTCGCTGAAAAAATTTCTGACCTCGCGCGCCGACGCCTTCCTCTCCAACGACTACTACGCGAGCGACCTCGCCTGGATGGATCTTGACGCGCCGCTCGATATCACGATCGGGCCGTACGAGACTTACAATGACGAGCTCTTCGGCTACAAAGCCGCCTTCGAAGCCTACATCACGATCCGCGACGAACAGGAAACAGACCGGCTGACGACGTTCGCGGACCGCTTGCAGGAGGTCGAAAACAATCTCCCCATCGAACCGCGCTACCGGAACCCGAAGCTCGGGGCAGCGGCGCCGATTCGCGTGGTCAACGAGGTTTTCGCGGCCGGTGACGGCGCTCATGGCGTACGCACCGCCGCCTTCAACCTGCCGAACGACGAGCGCGTGATTCACGAAAAGGGCAGCAAACGCGTAATGCTCAAGAACGTGCAGGACGCCAAGTTCAAGACCATCCTTACGCCGATCGCCGCCCGCGTGCTGGCCAAGGCGGATCAGGGACACCTGAGTTTCGACTCCTTCTTCGCGCACATTCTGGCGCACGAACTCAGCCACGGAATCGGGCCGCACCAGATTCAGGTGAACGGCCGCGCGACCACGCCGCGCCAGGAGATGAAAGACATTTATGCCGCGATCGAAGAAGCCAAGGCCGATGTGACCGGCCTGTTCATGCTGCAGTTCCTCTACGATCACGGCCTGCCGCACCGGGCCGATGCCGAACGGCAGCTGTACGCGACCTTTCTCGCTTCTTCCTTCCGTTCGGTGCGCTTCGGGCTCACCGAAGCGCATGGCCGCGGCGTCGCGATGCAGTTCAACTACCTCACCGACAAGGGCGCGTTTGTCGCCCATCCGGATGGCACGTTCTCGGTGGATTACGGTAAAGTAAAGGGCGCCGTGCGCGACCTGGCTCACGATCTGTTAACACTGGAAGCTCAGGGCGACTACGCGGGTGCGAAACGCATGCTCGATACCCTGGCCGTGATCCGTCCGCCTATGCAGCATGCTCTGGACGCGTTAAAAGAGCTCCCCACCGATATCGATCCGACGAACGAATAAGCCTATGCGAAAAGCAACGTTGGTGATCTGGGCCCTGATTGTTTTCCTGGTGCCGGGCTGGACCCAGCAATCCAGCGTGCATCCGGTTACCGGCCGGCAGTACGCCGGTGCTATGGGAGTGCAAGGCGCGCCGTGGCTGGTGCGGCCGGAGCGCGAGCAGGAAGAGGAGCCCGACAAAGCGCTCGATGAGCTGAAGATCGCCAATGGGTCTACTGCCGCCGATATCGGCGCGGGTGTCGGCTACATGAGCTGGCGTCTGGCCGAGCGCGTCGGACCGGCCGGCAAAGTCTACGCCAACGATGTGCAGCCGCAGATGCTGGATCTGCTGCGCAAGAACATGGAGCAGCGCCATATTAGCAACGTGGTTCCGGTATTGGGTGAACTCGACGATCCCAAGCTGCCGCAGGGCCGGATGGACCTTGTCCTGATGGTGGATGTGTATCATGAGTTCACCAATCCCCAAGCCATGCTGCGCCACATCCGCGATTCGTTGAAGCCGGATGGCCGCATGGTGCTGCTGGAGTACCGCGCCGAAGATCCGAAAGTGCCGATCATGCCCCTGCACAAGATGACGGTCGAACAAGTGAGGAGCGAAATTGAGCCCGAGGGCTTTCGCCTGACGCAGGTAATCGAGAGCCTGCCGCGACAGCACATTTTGATCTTCACCAGGAAACCGTCGTAACGCCGGTGGACTTGCCACGGGCGTAGGTCCCTTACACTAGAAGCAATGTCCTCGGCGGCGATTCTCGTACGCGACCTGAAGAAGTCGTATGGGTCGGTGGCCGCCGTCAATGGCGTCGATCTGGAAGTGCCGCGCGGTTCGTTCTTCGGGTTTCTCGGGCCGAACGGCGCCGGGAAATCGACCACCATCCGGATGCTGACCGGGCTGATCGCAGCCGACAGCGGCTCGATTGAAATCCTTGGGCTGCGTCTGCCGGAAGACGAGATTGAAATCAAAAAGCGCATCGGGCTGGTGCCCGACGAATCGCTTCTGTTCGACCGGCTGACCGGCGCCGAGTTTCTCGAATTCGTGGGCCGCATGTATGGTTTAGATCGCGCGACGGCGATCGAGCGCGCCACCGGTCTGCTCGACCTGCTGGAGCTGGCGAACGATCGCAAGATCATCGCCGAATACTCGAAGGGCATGCGGAAGCGGGTCGCGATGGCAGCGTCGTTGATCCATCACCCCGAGCTGTTCCTGATGGACGAGCCGTTCGAGGGCGTGGATGCGGTGGGCGCGCGGCTGATGAAGGATATCCTGCTCGACCAGGTCCACCGCGGCGCCACCGTGTTCCTCACTTCGCATGTACTGGAAGTGGTGGAGCGGCTGTGCGATCGCATTGCCATCATCAATCACGGCACAATCGCTACGGCAGGAACGCTCGCCGAACTGCGCTCCAGCGGCGAGTCGCTGGAGGATGTGTTCGTCCGCGTGGTGGGCGCCGAACGCGAGCTGGAAAGGCTGGACTGGCTGTGATCGCAGCGATTCTCAGAGCCCAGGTGCTGAGCATGCGGCTCGCCGCGCACCGCGGCAGCGTCTGGGGCTTGATCACCGGGTTCATATGGTACGGCGGCTGGTGTTTCGTGGCATCGCTCGTTTACGCGATCGCCGCGCAGGCCGGCCCGGAAACGTTGCGCACCTGGATTCCGGCCGGGTTGGTGGTGGTGTGGCTTTATTGGCAATTTGTCCCGATCCTCTCGGCCAGCATGGGTTCGGCGCTGGACCTGCGCAAGCTGCTGATCTATCCGGCGCCGCACGGAAAGCTGTTCGCGGTGGAAGTGCTGCTGCGGCTTGCCACCGCGCTCGAAATGCTGCTCATCCTGATTGGCGGCGTGACCGGCCTGCTGCGCAATCCGGCCGCCGGCGGATTCGCCGCCGCGCCCCGGCTGTTGTTGTTAATCCCGATCTACGTTTTGTTCAACCTGTTCCTGGCTTCGGGGGTGCGGAGCCTGCTGGAGCGCCTGCTTTCTTACCGGCGCTTGCGCGAAGTCCTGGTGTTCCTGCTTTTGATCGGGCTGACCGCGCCCCGGCTTCTGCTGGTTTCGGAAGTAGAGGTGAACCGTTTCCAAAGGCTCGAGGCGCTGATCCAATTCGAAGCGCTGCCCTGGGCGGCCATCGGCCACGCGCTGCTGGGCGGCTCGACGCTGGCAGCGTTCGCGGTGCTCTGCGGATGGACGCTGGCGGCGGCATGGTTTGGGCGCGCCCAGTTCGAGCGCAATCTGCGATATGACGCGATGGCGGCCCAGGCGACGCCGATCGGCCCCCAGCCTCCGCGGATGCAATCGTGGAGCGAACGTTTTTTTCGATGCCCTTCCCTGATATTGCGCGATCCGCTGGCCGGCATTGTCGAAAAAGAGCTCCGGTCGCTGGCGCGCACTCCTCGTTTTCGCATGGTGTTCGTCATGGGTTTTTCGTTCGGCGTCATGGTGTGGCTGCCGCTGGTGCTGGGCCGCGGCGCGGAACGCCACGGCGTGCTGGAGCAGAATTTTCTGATCGTCGTCTCGGTATATGCGCTAACCTTGCTGGGCCAGGTGACTTACTGGAATTGCTTCGGGTTCGACCGCTCGGCCATCCAGTTTTATTTCGCCGCGCCGCAGCCCATCGTGAAAACTCTGCTCGGTAAGAATCTGGCGTCGCTCGTCTTCATTTATCTGGAGGTGCTGATCCTGATCGCGATCACGGTGGCGCTGCGGGTAGCGGTCAGCGCCGGGCAGATCATTGAAGTCGTGCTGGTGGTGGGAGTCTGCGCGCTTTACATGATGGGCTTCGGCAATATGAGCTCGGTGCAGTATCCGCGGGTGCTCACGCCGGAGCGCGTCTCCCAGGGCGGCGCCTCCAGCCGCTTTCAGGCGCTTGTATTCATCCTGTATCCGATTGCCCTGTTGCCGGTGTTCCTGGCTTACCTGGCGCGGTACGCGTTTGAAAGCGAAACGGCGTTCGCGGCGATTCTCGCATTCGCGGCCGTGATCGGAGCCGTGATGTACTGGCTGGGACTGGAATCGGCGATCAAGACGATTGCCACCAGACGCGAGCGAATTCTCGCGGACCTGTCGCAGGCCGAAGGTCCGGTGGCGTCATCTTGAGAAGCGCTACTTCTTCTTCATGACGTCGACGAGCTCCTGCACTGCGTCGGCGCTCTTCTTGAGCATGGCCTTTTCTTCGGCAGTCAGCTTGACTTCATAGATCTGCTCGATGCCGCGCGCGCCCAGCTTGACCGGAACTCCGACAAAGAGGCCGTTGATCCCATATTCGCCTTCGAGGTAAGCGGCGCAGGGCAGGACTTTTTTCTTATCCCGCAGAATCGATTCCGCCATCTCCACCGCCGCCGCCGAAGGCGCATAATAGGCGCTGCCGGTCTTCAGGTACTTTACGATTTCGGCGCCGCCGTTGCGTGTGCGGTCCACGATCGCATCAATCGTCGCCTGGCTCATGAGCTCGGTGAGCGGAATGCCGGAAACGTTGCTCAAGCGGACCAGCGGCACCATGGTATCGCCGTGCCCGCCCATGACGACGCCGGTGACGTTTTCCACCGAGACTTTCAGCTCGGCCGCGATGAACGTGCGAAAGCGGGCGCTGTCGAGCACGCCGGCCATGCCGATGACGCGGTTCTTGCTGAATTTGGAGACCCAGAACGCCGCCTGCGCCATGGCATCGAGCGGGTTGGTGACGACGATGATGATGGAGTTGGGCGAGTACTTCACCACCTGCTCGGTGGCGGCCCTGACGACGTCGTAATTGGCAAGCAGCAGGTCATCGCGGCTCATGCCGGGCTTGCGGGGAAAACCGGCCGTGATGATCACGAGGTCGGAGCTCGCCGTCGGCTCGTAGTCGTTCGCGCCCGTGATCACGCAGTCGTAGCCCTGGATGGGTCCGGACTGGTACAGGTCCAACCCCTTGCCCTGCGGAACGCCTTCCACGACGTCCACCATGACGACGTCGGCGAGCTCCTTTTCCGCAATGCGCAGCGCGCAATTAGCGCCGACATTACCGGCGCCCACAACCGTAACTTTCTTTCGCAAGTGAAACGCTCCTTATGAGATGGGGAAAAACGGAAAGACGATTATATCAGCCGTCGGCGCGGACTCCCTCACGGCTTGTCGGCGGTTGCCAGCAGCGTTTCGAGATACGGCGCTTCGGTTTCACGGTGCACGATGGCGGTTTCGGCATTGTGGAAGCCCGCGCCCTTCAGCAATGTCTCCACTTCGAGTTCCGTGAATCCCAGCCATAAATCCGCGTAGAGCTCGCGCGCTTCTTCGAAATGGTGGCGATTCAAATCGAGGATCGCGACACGGCCGCCCGGCTTGAGAATGCGCCAGGCTTCGGCGACCGCGCGCTCCGGATGCCGCGCGTGGTGGAGCGCCTGGCTCAGGAAAGCCAGATCCACAGTGCCGGTCTCGATGGGCACATCCTCCAGATCGCCCAGCCGGTATTCCAGGTTCTGGATGCCGTGTTTCTTGACCAGTTCGGAACCGAATTCGACCATCTTCTCCGAATTATCGATGGCGATTACTCTTTTTGCCTTCTGGGCCATCATCTGCGAGATGGTGCCCTCGCCGGCGCCCAAGTCGGCAATCACCAGCGGCGGCATCAGCTTCAGCAGGGCTTCGGCGATTCCCTTCCAGGAGCGCCCGGGAACGTACTGGCGGCCGAACTTGCCGGCCAGCTCGTCAAAGTACCGGCGCATGCTGTCCTGGCGCCGCCGAAGCGTGAGTTGGAGGGCCTCGCGGTCGGGCAGGACCTCGGGAACGTCGGCGGCGGCGCGGCGGAGCAAATCCATCAGCTCCGGCGGCGCGCTGAGGCGGTAAAAGGCGTTTTTTCCGGTGCGGCGATCGTCTACCAGGCCGGCCTGCTTGAGCTGGGCGAGGTGAGTGGAGATCTGGCTTTGGCCTTTGGCCAGAATCTCTTGCAACTCCGCCACCGAGAGCTCTTCCTGCTCCAGTAAAAGCATGAGCCGCAAGCGGTTAGGGTCGCTGGCCAGCCGCAACGATTTTAACATTGACGCCATGGGACAAGTGTAATAGTATCAATATATCAAGATTTGTTGATGCGAGGGTAAAAATCAAAAATATGGGTACTGCGACGCTGAATCAGACTGCGACCGAATATAAGGTCGCCGACCTGTCCCTGGGCGAGTGGGGCCGCAAGGAGATCTCGATTGCCGAGCACGAGATGCCCGGCCTGATGGCGATCCGGCGCAAATACGCCAAAGAGAAGCCTCTGGCGGGCGTGCGGATTACCGGGTCGTTGCACATGACGATCCAGACAGCGGTTCTGATTGAAACGCTGGTCGACCTGGGCGCTTCGGTGCGCTGGGCGAGCTGCAACATTTTTTCGACGCAGGACCATGCGGCGTCGGCGATTGCCGCGGCCGGAGTACCGGTATTCGCCTGGAAGGGCGAGACGCTGGAAGAGTACTGGTGGTGCACATATCAGGCGCTGAGCCACCCGGGCGGCAAAGGACCGCAGCTGATCGTGGACGATGGCGGCGATGCGACGCTCCTCATCCACAAAGGCTACGAACTCGAGAACGGCAGCAAATGGGTCGATTCGCCTTCGGAGTCTCACGAAGAGAAAGTCATCAAAGACCTGCTGAAGCAGATCCACAAAGAGAACCCGACCCGCTGGCACGAGATTGCCAAGGAATGGCGCGGCGTCTCCGAAGAGACCACGACGGGCGTGCATCGTCTCTACAAGATGCAGGAAGCCGGCACGCTGCTGGTTCCGGCGATCAACGTCAACGACTCGGTGACTAAGTCGAAATTCGACAACCTGTACGGCTGCCGCGAGTCACTAGCGGACGGCATCAAGCGCGCGACCGACGTGATGATGGCCGGCAAAGTCGCGGTCGTGTGCGGCTACGGCGACGTCGGCAAGGGGTCGGCGCACTCGCTGCGCGGAATGGGCGCTCGGGTAGTAGTCACCGAGATCGACCCGATCAACGCGCTGCAGGCGGCGATGGAGGGCTTCGAAGTCACAACGATCGAAGACACGCTCGGCCGCGGCGACATTTATGTCACCTGCACGGGGAACCTCGATATCATCACGCTCGAGCACATGTCGAAGATGAAGGACCAGGCCATTGTCTGCAATATCGGCCACTTCGATAACGAAATTCAGATGGACCGTCTGAGCGGGTCGGGCGCCAAGCGCACCAACATCAAGCCGCAGGTGGATATGTACACCTTCCCCAACGGCAACAGCATTTTCATCCTGGCGGAAGGCCGGCTGGTGAATCTGGGCTGCGCTACGGGCCATCCCAGCTTTGTCATGAGCAACAGCTTCTCGAATCAAACGCTGGCGCAACTCGATCTCTGGAAGAACAAGGACACCTACAAACCGGGCGTGTACACGCTTCCGAAGAAGCTGGACGAGGAAGTGGCGCGCCTGCACCTGGAAAAGATCGGCGCCAAGCTGACGACCCTAACCAAAAAGCAAGCCGACTACCTCGGCGTTCCGGTGGAAGGTCCGTACAAGGCCGACCACTACCGGTATTAGAATTGACAACTGGACCAATTTGAGAAACCCGCAGGAGGAGAAACTTGGCAGAAACGCAGAGATACCTATTTACTTCGGAATCGGTGACAGAAGGGCATCCTGATAAGATCGCCGACCAGATTTCCGACGCCGTGCTGGACGCGGTGCTCACGGACGATCCGACCGGGCGCGTGGCTTGCGAAACGCTGGTGACGACCGGCACGGCCATTGTGGCCGGCGAAATCACGACGAAAACACATCTCGACATTCACAAGCTCGTGCGCGGCACGATTGAATACGTCGGCTACAACGACGCCAGCTACGGCTTTGACTGTCATACCTGCGGTGTTCACAATCTGATTCAGACGCAATCGCCCGACATCGCGATGGGCGTGGACACCGGCGGCGCCGGCGACCAGGGTCTCATGTTCGGCTACGCGTGCGATGAAACGGCAGAACTGATGCCGCTGCCGATCATGATGGCGCACAAGCTGGTGCAACGCCTGTCGGTGGCGCGGCGCGAGGGGATCCTCGAGTTTCTGCGTCCCGACGGCAAGAGCCAGGTTTCGGTGGAATACGTCGACAACAAACCCAAGCGCATCGAAGCGGTGGTCATCTCGACGCAGCACGCACCCGAGATCAGCACCGAAGAACTGCGCAAGCAGGTGAAGAAGCATATTATCGATGCCATTGTTCCCTCGAACATGGTGGATTCGCAGACCAAGTATCACATCAACCCGACCGGGCGGTTCGTGGTGGGAGGCCCGCACGGCGACACCGGGCTGACCGGCCGCAAGATCATCGTGGATACGTACGGCGGCATGGGCCGGCACGGCGGCGGCGCGTTTTCGGGCAAGGATCCGACGAAGGTGGACCGGTCGGCGTGCTATATGGCGCGGTACATCGCCAAGAACCTGGTGGCGGCCAAGCTCGCGTCGCGCTGCGAAGTGCAGCTGGCGTATGCGATCGGCGTGGCGGAACCGGTTTCTATCACGGTAAACACGTTCGGCACGGGCACGATCGCCGATGCCCAATTCACGAATCTGGTTCGCGAGAATTTCAAGCTGACGCCCAAGGGCATTATCGATGCGTTGCGACTGCGCCGGCCGATCTATCGCAAGACCGCGGCCTTCGGACACTTTGGCCGCACCGAAGATACCTTTAGCTGGGAAGCGACCGACAAAGTCGAAGCCCTGAAAGAGCAAGCTCACGCGGCGCACGCCGCGACCGTAAAGTAGCGGTTTCTCCGGCGCCGCCATATCCGCTTCCGGATGTGGTGGCGCCTACGGCGACAACCGGTGCACAAAGCCGTGAGCGGTCTCCGGCATTTCGAGACCATGTCGGATGAGCCAAAGATCTCCATCACCAAAAGGTAAGGGCCGGATGGCCATCCGGCGGTAATCTTCCCCAGTCCAGTAAGCCTTCATCATGCCGCTCTCCGAATGGTGCTTGAATCCCTCGAGTAAATGCGCAATCTCATGGACCAGGACGTGGGCGAGCAGAATCGGCACGTCGGGCGATTCGATTGCTTTCTGAATTCGATCGTAAAACACCACAACGTGACTTCCTTCCTGCGGAAGCGCATAAGCAAGGGCTCCGAGTAACTCACCGGGCGATGTGGAGTCCTGGAGCGTGATCCGGATGGCCGTATCGTCCCGGCAGGACCGCTGATCCTTCGCCCAGTCCAAGGTTAGCCCAATCCCGGCGTAGATTTGAGATGCGAGATACTCTGCGCGGATCATTGTCCAGGTGCGGGCCGGAGGTTTCAGGCAGGCCGTCACGTGGTATCCGGGCGGCAAAATCCGTGGTTGTGCCCATGAGAGCAAGCCACTCGTAAGAATCGCCATGCCGACCGCCAGTCTCATGCCGCCTCCGCCGCAGGGAAACAACATGGGACCAGCGGGTCTCAGAAATCCTTGGAAATAGCATAAAATCTTGTCAAAGATTTCTTGAGGCAGCTACCCCAATGGATCGAGGCCGGTTGTACGAATTCGGCAAATTCCGGCTGGACCCGCTCGCGCGACGGCTCCTGCGCGACGGGCAGATCGTCACACTTACGCCTAAGGTCATCGACCTGCTTTTGGTGCTGGTTGAGAATCGGGGCCGCACGGTCACTAAAGAGGAATTGCTGAAAGCGCTATGGCCGAATACCCACGTGGAGGAAGGCAATCTCACCCAAAACATCTCGGTATTGAGGAAAGCGTTAGCCGCCGACGCCGCGGAGGGAGAGTACATCGTTACCGTTCCACGTGACGGCTACCGGTTTATGGCTTCAGTGGCAGAAATCGGCTCCGAAGAAATCTCTGAGAAGAATTTAGACTTGGCGAGATCCCGTGGTTCGGACGATCATGCGGGGTCCGCGTCTCACCGCGCCGGGTGGATTATTGTCGCGGCATCGGCGGCCGCCATCGGGATTACGGCGTATGCGCTCTGGCCGCGGCCCCCCGAGTTGAAGCCGCTGGTGCGGCTGGACATCGAGCTCGATCCCAGGCCCGCCTCTACGCCCGCGACCAACGTGATCATTTCGCCGGACGGAACCCGCCTGGTCTGGATCGCGCAGGGACGGCTATTCACGCAGCGGCTGGATCAGTCAGAAGCCTCGGAGATCCGCGGGACCGACGGCGCGGCGGGGCCGTTCTTCTCCCCTGACGGGCAGTGGCTGGCATTCGCCCAAGCCGGTGCTTTCAAAAAAATTTCCATCGACGGCGGCTCCCCGGTCGCACTGGGGGCCGTCACGACCAACAACATGACTGCCGGGTTCTGGGGGGTTAATAGCAGCATCCTTGTGAATCCCATCGGAATCGGGCCCATCTTCCGGGTACCGGCGATTGGAGGGAAGCCCGAAAAGGTAAGCGAGCTCGACACCGTGCGAGAAGAAGCATCTCACTACTCGCCGCAGATGCTGCCAGACGGCCGGAACGTCCTTTTTGCGGCTGGCGGGATCACGCGGGCAAACATGCATATTGTTGCGATGTCGATGGCCGATGGGAAGCGAAAAATCGTCGTGGAAAGGGGATCCTTCCCTCGATATTTCATCACTCCAGACGGGACTGGCTACCTGGCCTATTTTATCGGCGGGACACTCTTCGCCGCGCCCTTTGATGCCAACCGGCTGGAACTCCGCGGCACGCCTGCGCCGGTGCTGGAAAACATTGTCTCGAACGTGGGGTCCGCCGGGAGTATCGCGCAATTTGATGCTTCGCGAAACGGAACCGCCGTCTACGTTCGGGGCGCTGCGGGGCTGGTCCGGCTTGTCTGGATGGATAGCTCGGGTAAAATCGAGCCGTTACTGCCGCAACCCGGTTCCTATCTGCGGCCGAAGTTTTCACCGGATGGAAACCGCGTGGCTGTGGAGAGCCCTGGAGATTCGGGTGACATATGGGTTTACGAGTGGGGACGCGGCACGATGACTCGCCTGACGACGACAGGTGGACAAGGGCCCATATGGACGCCGGATGCACGCTATATCCTCTACCGAGGGAGCGGAGGCATCTATTACACTCGTTCGGATGGGGCCGGAATGCCGCGCCTTCTGGTTCCGTCTAAGACGTCCATGTTTCCGTATCCATTCTCGCCGGACGGGAAGCGGCTGGTCGCTCAGGAACTCGACGGCAGCGGGTGGCACCCGTTTACCGTTTCCATCGAGAGCGACGAGCGCGAGTTGCGCGCCGGGGCTCCCGAGTTCTTTCTCAAAACTGCCGGCGTAGATGAGCGGACCCCAACCCTTTCGCCTGACGGCCGTTGGATGGCGTACTGCTCAAATGAATCCGGCACTTACCAAATCTATGTACGGTCCTTTCCGGATAGAAGTGGTAAATGGCAGGTATCGGTGGATGGAGGCTCCCATCCACTATGGTCTCCCGATGGACGCTCGCTGTTCTTTCGCAGCCTGAAGAACCAGCTCATGGTGGCGCAATATACGGCAAAAGGGAGTTCGTTTTCGCCGCAGCGCCCGAGGTTGTGGGCCGAGACCCGGCTTGCGGATGTGAGCCTGTCGTTCAACTATGATCTGCACCCGGACGGCAGGCGCATCGTTGCCGTGGTGCCCGCCGAGTCGGAGGTAGGCGCGGAGACAAAGACTCACGTGACCATTCTGTTCAACTTCCTCGACGAACTGCGGCGCCGAATCCCGAGGTAAAAGCAGCCCTTTACAGCAGCGCGGCGGCGGCCTCATCCAAGAACCACTCACCCCGTTTTCCGATCAACTGCGCCGGGAACTTCTGCGGTTCCGAAGGGCCTTCAAAGACGGCCCGGGCGGCTTCTGCTTTGTCCGCGCCACTCGCCAGGTACAAGACATTGCGCGCGGCGAGCAGCGGCCCGGGCAGCAGCGTGACACGCCACTGATTCAATTGCGGCGCAAAGACCGCCTCCGCGATCCCAGCCCGGTCACCGATCAGCGGAGAGCCGGGGAAGAGGCTGGCGGTGTGGCCATCGGGACCCATGCCGCACTGCACCACATCGAACTGCGGCATCTCTCCCGGATCCAGCTTGAAGAAGCGGCGAATTTCCTCGGTGTACCGGTGGGCCGCCTCCTGCGGCGCAATCTCACCGACAATCCGATGGACGTTGCGCTCCGGGAACCGGGCTCCGGGCAGCAGCCAGTCCTTCGCGAGTTTGTAATTACTGGCTGGATCGGCCGGCGGCACACACCGCTCATCGACCCAGAACAGATGAACCCGGCTCCAGTCGAAGCGCAGAGCCGCGAGTTTTT
>DATGII010000024.1:0-31649 GCA_035295805.1 Bryobacteraceae bacterium
CTCACCCAAACCAAGGGCGTCCTAACCTTCAAGTGTCCGAAGAACGAAAAGCCGCGGGCGGTGCGGTTTCCCGAATCGACACTAGCGGTTCTGCAAAAACATCACGAACGGCAAGACGAATTCCGGCGCAAGTTCGCGGACGATTACCGCGCGGATCTGGACCTGATCTTTGCCAATCCGGACGGCTCGCCCCTGAAGCCCGATTCAGTTTCATCGGCAGTATCGGCGCTCTTTCGCCGGCTGAAATTGCCGAAAGGCGCAAGCCTCCACTCCCTCCGCCACACGCACACGTCTCACCTCCTGGCTGATGGCGTGCCACTCCCGGTAGTCTCAGCTCGCCTGGGTCACTCTTCTGTCCGTGTGACCGCGGAAATCTACTCCCACATGATCCACGGACAGGACGATGAGGCGGCGAAAGCCTGGGACGATTACCAGAAGCGCGCGCTCCGCGATGCCACTCCCGTGACCGCAAAACCGATCTGAGAAAAAATCCTAGCGCGTCCTAGCGCATTCTCTGTAAGTGATTGGAAGGATGGTAGCGCTAACGGGAATCGAACCCGTATTTGAGCCTTGAGAGGGCTCCGTCCTAACCGTTAGACGATAGCGCCGCGGGTCGACCTTCATTCTAACAAATGCCCGGCTCAAGACTCGCGACCGCCTGCGGCTCCGGTCCCCCGGCCCTCCGACCGCGCCATAATAAGGATGAATGCGGCGGCTGCTCCTTTTCGCGCTGGCGCCGGCTCTGCTGGCAGCGGACGATCATTGGGTGAAGTTCAATTCCGGACCGTTTGAGCTGTTCTCCGATGCCGGCGGACACCCCGCGCGCGAAACGCTGGTGCGTCTCGAACAGTTCCGTTACGCGCTCGGCCAGATGCTCGGCGAAACCGATCTGCAATCGCCCCTCCCGCTTCGCGTCTTCGTGTTGAAGAGCGTGAAGGGGTGGACCACGACCGCGCCCATAACCGAAGGGCGTGGTACGTACAACATCGTCCTCGACGAGAAGACCGCGCCCGGGCCCGCCATCTACACGGAACTGACAAAACTTTTTCTCGCCTCCAATACCGGCCGCATGCCCGCCGCCTTCGAGCACGGCCTTTTCGCCTTTTTTTCCACCGTGCAGGTGACCGGCATCCGTATCACGGCAGGCGCCCCGCCGCCGCAGCCCGATCTCGATTGGGCGCGCGTCCATCTGCTCGTGGTCGATCCGGAATACTTCGGCAAACTCCGCGTGCTGCTCTACAATCTGCGCAAAGGCGTGGCCGACGATCCGGCCTATCGTAATGCATTCGGTAAATCGGCTGCCGAGGTGGAGGCACAGGCGAAGCAGCACCTCGCTGCCGGACACTTTCAGACCACTACCCTTCCCAATCGCGCCATGAGCGAACGCGATTTCGAAGAGCGGCAGGTGTCGGATGCCGACGCGCGGCTGGCGCGCGCCGATTTGCTCGCCGGCAGCCAGTCGGCTGCCGAATACGAGGCGCTGATTCGCGATCACTCCAAGATCGCCGAGGCCGAGGAAGGACTCGGCATCTTGGCGCTGCGCGATCAGAAGAAGGACGACGCGCGAAAGCATTTCGCCGCGGCTATGGAGGCGGGCAGCAAGAGCGCGCGCTGCTACATCGAATATGCCAAGCTCGAACCGGACAACGACAAAGCCACCCAGGCGCTGTTGCGCGCGGCCGGCATCAATTCCAAGCTCGATGAGCCGTTCGCGCTGATGGCCGCGCGCGATACCGATCCGCTCAAACGCCTGGCCCACTGGAAGGCGGCGGCGGAGCGCAATCCGCGCATCGCGTCGTACTGGCAGGGGCTCGCCGAGTCGTACCTCGAGCAAAGAGATTTTGAGAATGCCGCCAAAGCCTGGACCCAAGGCGAGCAGGCGGCCACCGATCCCGCGGTGCGCGAACACATGCGGCAGGCCCGCATGGAAATCGAGCAGCAACGGCTCGATTACGAAGCAGCCCAGCGGCGGAAAGAGGCCGACGAACTGGAAAAACTCAAACAGCAGGCCCAGGCCAGCGTGCACGCGCTCGAGGACAAATACAAGGAGAACACGGGCGCCAAGCCGGTGCCGTGGTGGGACGGACCGAAGCCCCCGGGAAAGTTGACCGGTTCCCTCAAGCAGGTGGATTGTCTCGGGACGCAGGCGCGCCTGGTGGTGGAAACCGGCGATCGGAAGACCACGCGTCTCCTGGTCCCGGACGCGAAAACCGTGGTCATCCTGGGAGGCGGCGATCAGTCGCTCGGCTGCGGCGCCCAAAAACCGCGGCACGTCACCGTGGAATATTTCCCTAAGGCCAATGCCCGGCTGTCGACCGCGGGCGAGGTAGCCACCATCGAGTTCCAGTGAACCATCCCCCCGATGCCGCGCGCTTTCGCTGGCTGGTGCTGGCGATTTTTGTTCTCTCCACGGCCATCAATTATCTCGACCGCCAGACCCTGGCTACTCTGGCGCCGGTGCTGCGCGCCGAGTTCCGGCTCTCCAACGCGGAGTACGGCCTCATCCTGACCGCTTTCTCGATCACCTACGCCGTCGCCGCGCCGTTTGCCGGGATGCTGATCGATCGCATGGGGCTGAATCGCGCCGTCACCCTGGCTGTCGGACTATGGTCGTGCGCCGGCATCGCCACCGGGTTTACACGCGGTTTGGGCGGCCTGGTCGGCTGCCGCGCCACGCTCGGAATTGCGGAAGCCGCGGGCATCCCGGCCGCTGGAAAAGCCATTCATCAATATCTGCGGCCGGCCGAGCGCGCGCTCGGCAACGCCGTCAATCAAGCCGGCGTCAGTCTGGGCCTAGTGCTCGCGCCGCCGATCGCCACCTACCTGGCGGTGCGCGCCGGGTGGCGCCAGGCATTCGTGATCACCGGAATTCTGGGTCTGGCCTGGATACCGGTTTGGCATTGGGCGTCGCGCTGGACGCACCCTGCGCCCAGCCCGAAGCTTGACGTTGGCGCGGGCGCGGACATGCTGCGCGACCGCCGCCTGTGGGCGTTTGTCGCGGCCAACGCCTTAAGCATGGTCGGTTATTCGCTCTGGACCAACTGGACTACTCTCTTTCTGGTGGAAGCACACCGGTTGACGCTGGTGCAGGCGGCCTGGTATGCGTGGATCCCGCCGGTGTTCGCGGCGGCGGGCGGCGCCGCCGGTGGCTGGCTTTCGTTGCGTTTCATGAATCGCGGCCTTGCGGCGTTGCCGGCGCGCTTCCGCGTGTGCCTGGCCGCGGCGCTGCTCTCCCTGTTCACCGCCGCTGTGCCGCTCGTCACTTCGCCGGCGTGGGCTTCGGCTCTCATTTCCGTCAGCATTTTCGCCGTCTCCGCTTTCAGCGTCAACATGTACACCATGCCGCTGGACGCCTTCGGCGGCGCGCGCGCCGCGTTCGCCGTGTCCATCCTGGTTGCCTCCTATGGCGGCGTGCAGGCCATCATCTCTCCCGCGTTCGGGCGCGTCATTGATTATTACGGCTACGCTCCGTTAGCCTTCACCGCGGCATTCACGCCGTTGGCGGCCTGCGGCGTCCTGCGCGCCATGAGGTCCGCCGCTTGAAGCAAAAGCTGAAGCGGTGGATCTTCCGCCTGGTTGGCAAAGATCCGGAAGCGGTGGTGGTCGTTTTTTTTTCGGGAAACGCCGAATTGTGCCGGCGCATGGAGGAGGAAGTCCGGCGATTGGTTCCGGACCGGCGGCACTTTACCGTTACTCCGGAAAACTGGCCGGCCATGCGGCGCCAATTGCGGCACTATCGCATCGGGCTGGCGCCGGTTCTTCTGACGCGCGAGTCCAGCGCCCTGCGCCGCGCGGCGTATCGCATGGCGCCGCGCCGCATTCTGGCCTACAATTCGCGGCTGGAACGGCACCACCTTCGCTTCGATCTGGCAACCCTTCTTTTCTGGCGCGGTGTGCCGCTCGACCGCATCTATCTGCGGCCGTGGTGGTGGCCCGGGCCGAAGCGGGAGCGTTCGACCGCGTCTGCCGAGTACCGTGTGCTCGAGGGGCGCGCGTGCGCCGCCGGCCGCCGCCGCATCGCGGTGCTCTCGCCGTATTTCCCGTTTCCCCTCGCGCACGGGGGCGCGGTGCGGATTTACAACCTGCTCCGCGAGCTGGCGCGCGAGTTTGATGTCGAACTGTTCGCTTTTCAGGATGGGCTCGCCGAACCCGCGCCCGTGCTCGAATTCTGCGCCCGCGTCGTGCTTGTCGAGCAGCCTCGGTATCGCGAGCCTCGATGGTCCACCCTGCTGCCCCCGGAAGTCTGCGAATATCGGTCGCCGGGCATGCAGCGCGCGTTGGCGGATGAACGGTCCGCGTTCGGCTTCGAGCGCCTCCAGGTCGAATACACCCAGATGGCGGCGTACGGCGGCGACATTCTGGTCGAGCACGACGTCACCTTCGATCTGTTCGGACAGATCGCGCGGCGCGAGCGCAGCCTCGCCTCTTGGTGGAATTACTACCGCTGGATTCGCTTCGAACGCCAAGCGATCGCGCGATTTCCGCGGGTCGTCGTGATGTCGCAGAAAGACGCGGAGCTGCTCGGCCCGGCTGCCCGCAGCGTGGTGATCGAAAACGGGGTGGACCTCGACCGCTTCCGCGCCGAGCCGGAGCAATTGGGGCAGCGGCTGCTCTTCATCGGCTCATTCCGGCATTTTCCCAACATTGCCGCTTACCGGTTCTTCGTAGAGAACATCTGGCCGGCGCTCCGCGAAAAATTTCCGGAAATGACCCTGACCGTGGTGTGTGGCCCGGACCACCTGCAGTACTGGCGCGCGTTTAGCGAAGCGCCCGAACCGCCGCCGGACCCGCGCATCCGCATGCTCGGATTCGTGGCCGACGTGCGTCCCCTGTACGTTGAAGCGAATCTGGTCCTTGTGCCCACCACGGTCTCCGCCGGCACGAATCTCAAGGCGCTCGAAGCCATGGCCATGCGGCGCGCCGTCGTTTCCACATCGTCCGGATGCGCCGGCCTCGGCTTGCTGCACGACTACAGCGTCTGGATCGCCGACACCGCTCAGGCATTCGCCGCCGGAGTGGCCACGCTGATCAGCGACGACGAGCGCCGCGCCGCCATTGCCGAAGCTGCTCACGCCCACGCGGTGCGCCATTTCGACTGGGCGGCTCTGGGCGAAAAGCAGCGGCAGTTATTGCGTAGTATCCTATAAACCATCAGTAACGCCGGTGATGTTATCACTGGCGAGGAGGAATCATGGTCCGGCAATTCGCTACGTTGGCGTTACTCGTCGCGCCGCTCTCGCTATTTGCGCAGGAACACTGGGTGGCCACCTGGGCCGCATCGCCGCAGCTGGTGCGTCCGCCCGCGGCTCCCGCGGCCCCGCCGGCTCGCGCGCAGGGTGCGGCCCCGGCGCCCGCCGGTCCCCCGCCCATCGCCAGTTTCAGCGATCAGACCATTCGCATGACGGTCCGCACCAGCCTGGGCGGCAGCCGCTTCCGCGTGCAGTTTTCGAACACCTATGGAACCGCGCCGCTCGCATTGGGCGCCGCGCATATCGCTCTTCATGGCCAAGAGTCCGCGATCGTCGCCGGTTCCGACCGCACCCTGACGTTCAATGGGAAGCCCGCCATTTCCATTCCGCCCGGCGCCCTCGTGCTCTCCGACCCGGTGGACCTGCAGGTTCCGAACCTCGCCGATCTCGCCATCAGCATCTATATCCCCGGCGAAAGCGGTCTGCCCACCATGCACGCCACCGGCTTGCACACGACGTACATCACGAAAGGCAACGCGACCGCGGCCGCCACGCTCTCCGACACCACCACCCGGGCCTCTTGGTATTTCTTGTCCGCTGTGGATGTAGCCGCGCCGCCCGACGCCGCGACCATCGTGACGTTCGGCGATTCCATTACCGATGGCGCCACGTCGACCGTGGATACCAACAGCAGCTGGCCGAGTTTCCTGGCCCAGCGGCTGCTCGCCAACGCCGCTACCGCCCATGTCGCGGTGGTCAATGAAGGCATCTCCGGGAACCGGCTGCTGCACGATGGCGCCGGAGTCAATTCGCTCGCCCGCTTCGATTCCGATGTGCTGGCACAGCCCGGCGTCAAATGGGTCACCGTCCTGCTTGGCATCAACGATATCGGCTTCGGCATGCGGCAACCGAGTGAAGCCGTCCCCGCCGAGCAGATCATTGGAGCGCTGCGCCAGTTGGTTGATCGCGCCCACACCCGCGGCCTCAAAGTGATCGGCTGCACCCTGACGCCCTATGAAGGCGCGGCCTACTACAGCGAGGCCGGCGAACCCGAGCGGTTGGCCGTGAACCAGTGGATCCGCACCAGCGGCGTTTACGACGCGGTCGTCGACTTTGAGGCCGTGGTCAAGGATAAAGCGAATCCGAAACAGATTCGACCCGATTTCAATATCCGCGACCACCTGCATCCCAACGATGCCGGATACAAAGCCATGGCCGACTCGATTGACCTCGGACTATTCGCGCCAACCACCGGCCTGGCCTCCCCTACCAACTTGACGGTAACGGTTACACACTAGCTTCTTCTAGCGCCCGCGCCGCGCCGGTCCGCCGAACGGCGAAGGCTTATCCGTGTTCTCCTGCGCCGCCGCCTGGAACGCAAAGCCCGACCATGCGCTCTTCATCCCGGGCCGCGATCGCCCGTCCACCGCCCACACGCGCCACCGCCCTTTCCGGTCGCCCCAAAAAGTAAACGTATAGGTGATGGCCGTCAGGTTCGGTACGATCTCCTCTTTGCCCTGCACCTCGGAACACCACCGGCCGGGCGCGCAGCAGCCCAGGCAGTCGATCTCAATCGTGTAGCGGGCCGCCTGCGGCACGCGCGACCAGGCAAAGCGCACGGTGCGCGGATGATTCGTGAAGACCGTCTGATCGCGCGGCGCCACCAGCGCCGGCGCCGGCAGATTTCCCGGGCCGCGCCCGATCCGCGCGCGATGCGAACAAGCCGTCAGCAGCACGAACAGACACGCGATCGCACACACCCATCGCATTCCGCCGCTATTATCGCATCCGGCTATGGAACCACGGTACAGTTGTTTCCATGATGGTTCGGTGCGGCGTCGTACCGGTGCTCTTGTTATTCCTGGCAGCCTGCAGCAGGCCCAATCGCGAGCCGGTCGACGCCGCCATCCAGGCCGAAGTCAACCGGATCCGCGCCATTGACAACCACGCGCATCCCGCGCGGACCGTGCGCAACGGACCGCCCGACCGTGATTTCGACGCGCTGCCGGTCGACAATCTCGAGCCGGCGTCGGATCCGCTGCGCTTGCGGCCCGGTGCCCCGTTGTTTGCCGAAGCCGCGCACTCGTTATTCGGCGAGCCCAGCCGCAAGTCTCAAATCCAGCGGGAAAAAGGCGACTCCTATCCCGCCTGGGTCCTCGATCAAATCGGCGTTGACACAATGCTGGCCAACCGCGTCGCGTTGGGCCCGGGCATTCAGCCCCCGCGCTTCCGCTGGATCGCGTACATCGACGCGCTGATGTTTCCGCTCGACAATACGCAGCTCGCCGCGCGCAATTCCGACCGCAAGGCCTTCTTCGCACTGGAAGACCGGCTGCGCGCGCGTTATCTGGCCGAGTCCGGCCTCGACCATCCTCTCGCCACACTCGCGAGTTATCTGGCTCGCGTCGTCACGCCCGCGCTCGAACGCCACAAGCAGGGTGGCGCACTCGCCGAAAAATTCGAAGCTGCCTACCTGCGCTCCCTGCAGTTCGACGCCGTTGACCGCGCCGCCGCCGACCGCATCTATGCGCAATTCATCGGCAAAAGCACCCCCTCCGAAGCAGAATACAAGCCGTTGCAGGACTACCTGTTCCACTACATCGCCGCCGAGTGCGGCCGTCTCGGCATGGCCGTTCACCTGCATACCGGTGAAGGCGGCGGCAGCTACTTCGACATGACCGGCGCCAACCCGATGCGCCTGGAATCCGTTTTGAACGATCCCAGCCTGCGAAAAACGCGCTTCGTCATGCTCCACGGCGGCTGGCCTTTCGATCGCCAGATCGCCGCCCTGCTCGAAAAGCCAAACGCGTATCTCGATTTTTCCTTCCAGGATTTGGCGCGTCCGCCCGCGGCTCTTGCCGCCACCCTGCGCGAATGGCTCGCGTGGGTGCCGGAAAAAATTCTGTTCGGAACTGACGCCTACCCCTATTCGGACCAAATCGGCTGGGAGGAATCCGGTTGGGTCGCCGCTCACAACGCCCGGCAGGCTCTCGCGATTGCCCTCACCGGCATGATGCGTGACGGCGAAATCTCGCGCGACCGCGCGTTCGAGCTGGCGCGCCTGGTGCTGCGCGAGAACGCCCGGAAACTCTACGGCCTATGAAGATCAAGCGGATGACCGCCCGCGAAGCGGCGCGCAAACTGATGCGGGTGCCCAACAGCGCACAGCGCGACGCCGCGTTTCGCCGTATCATCCGCCAGATTCCGCGCGGCAAGGTCGCCACTTACGGCCAGGTCGCAGCCGCCGCCGGCTATCCGTTGTATCACCGCCACGTCGCCCATTTATTGCGCAAATCCGGCGGCGTCCTGCCCTGGCAGCGCGTCGTGGGCGCCGGCGGCGCCATCAAGCTGAAATATGAAGCCGCGCTCGAGCAGCGCACGCGATTGGAAATGGAAGGCGTCCGCTTCCGCGGCAAGCGTGTCGATATGGCCGAGCACCAGCATCGCTTCCGGCCGTGGGAATTCGAAGATTGAGGGCCGGCTGGCTGTTTGGCCCGCGCATCACTCCACCCGCAGCGCCACCACCGGATCGATTCCCGCCGCCCGCCGCGCCGGCAGCCACCCCGCTATGAACGCTACTACCGCGATTAGCGCGCTCACGCTGACATAGGTCAACGGGTCGTACGCGCGCACGTTGAACAGCAGGTTCTCGAGCAAACGCGTTACCGCGATACCGCACACGATTCCGGTCACCATCCCGATCCCCGCCAGCCGCATGCTGTGGCCCACGACCAGGCGCAGCACGTCCCCGGGCCGCGCCCCCATCGCCATTCGAATGCCGATTTCATTGATCCGTTGCGCCACGTTGTACGACATCACGCCGTAGATCCCCACCGATGCCAGCGCCATCGCCAGCAGGCCGAAGATGCCGAACAACGCCGCCCCCATCCGCGGCGCCCATAGCCCGTTCGCTATGTCCTCCTGCACCGTTCGCGCATTGACCAGCGCCATGTTCGAATTGAGCGATTGCACCTGCTTCATCACGCTCGGCATCACCGTAGTCGGGTTCGCATCCGTGCGCACCACCAGAGCCATGGCCGACTGGTATCGCTGATCGACCGGAAAATACGCGATCGGCTGCGGCTGCTCGCCGATGGCCAGCACCACCGAATTCGCGCTCACCCCGACTACCTGGACGTAATCCTGCTCGATCCGCAGCCGGAATCGCTTCCCGATGGCGTTCTCGCCCGGCCAGAAATGCTGTGCCATTGCCTGGCTGACCACCGCCACGCGTGCCGAACCCTGCCGGTCGAATGTCGTCAGGCCTCGGCCCGCGAGGATCCGAATCCGCATCGTGTCGAAATATCCGGGCGAAACGGCGTTGATCAGCGCCAACAACCCGCGATTCGGATCGTCTTCCCCTTCCTTCAGCACCGTGCCCAGCAGGCCGCCTGCCGTCAGCGGACGGCTGGCGGTCAATGCCGCCGAATGCACGCCGGGAACGTTCGTAGCCCGCTCGACAATGGCGCGCAGAAACTCGCGCCCGTTCTCGGGCGTGAACCGCCGCGCTCCGATATCGAAATTGAACGTGAACAGGTTGCGCGCCTCGAAACCGGGATTCGTTTTTTCGGCATGATCCATGCTGCGGACGAACAGCCCGGCGCCCGCCAGCGCGATCATCGCCAGCGCCACCTGCCCGATCACCAGCCCGCTGCGCAGCCGGCTCCGCGTGAACAGCTCCGTGCCGCCGCGGCCGCTGCCCGTCTTAAGCACTTCCCCCAGGTCCCCCCTGGAGGTGCGCACCGCCGGAATCACGCCGAACAGAATCCCGGTCAGCACCGTGACTACGGCCGTGAACGTGAATACGCGCCAGTCCATCTGGATCTGCAGCGTATTCGCCTGCAGCAGCACGGGGCGGAACGACCATAGTAATTGCGATCCCGCCGACCCGAGCGCCAGCCCCGCCGCTCCGCCCGCCACCGACAGAAGCAGGCTTTCGGTCAGCAGTTGCCGCAGCAACGTGCCGCGTTCGGCGCCCAGCGCCGTGCGGATCCCCATTTCTCGCGCGCGCCGCGCCGAGCGCGCCAGCAGCAGGTTTGCAAGATTCACGCACGCGATCAGCAGCACCAGCCCTACCACCGCCGAAAGCGCCACGCCGACCAGCACCAGCTGATTGCGCGGCAGAAACCCCAGCGCGGCGTTGGCGAGCGTATCCACTTCCACCCCGCGCCCGCCGTTGGCTGCCGGGAATTCCCGTTCCAGTTGCGCGGCGATGGTCTGCACCGCGGCCGCCGCCTGCGCCTCCGAAACCGCCGGCTTCAACCGGCCGAACACGCTGATCATCCGCATCCGCCGCTCGTTGAACAGCGCTTCTAGCGCACCCGGCAGCACTTGCGCGTGCATGCTCATCGGAATGAACGCCAGATCCGGAGCGAGCACCGTCAGCGTCCCTTTGAAGGCCGGCGGCATCACGCCGACTACCGTATACGCCAGGCCATTGAACTCCACCGTCTTTCCGACCGCGCCGGCATCCCCCCCGAATAACCGTTGCCACATCGGCCAGGTCAGCACCGCGACCGGACTCCCGCCCTCCTGCCGGTCCTCCTCGGCCGAAAACGTCCGCCCGATCGCCGCCTTCACTCCGAG
The DNA here is from genome assembly GCA_035295805.1 of Bryobacteraceae bacterium. GTDB lineage: Bacteria > Acidobacteriota > Terriglobia > Bryobacterales > Bryobacteraceae > PSRJ01. The sequence goes on from DATGII010000024.1 coordinate 10,776, forward strand.
CACATCGAAATAGTTCGCCGAAACCAGCATCGCGGTTTCCGGCTTCGGATCGCCGCGCCCGGTCAGCGTCACTCCGGTGGGGAAGTATGCCGCCAGTCCGGTAAACACGTTGCTCTGGTCCCGGAAATCTTTGTAGTTCAGAAACGATAGCGGCGTGCGCGTGAGGTTCGCAACCGCGCTTTTGGTCGCGTGGTCCACCGTGAACAGTTCCAGCACCCGCGCCGGATTCTCTACCGGAAGGGGATTTAGAAACACGGCATTCGTGAGCGTAAAGATGGCCGTGTTCGCTCCGACTCCCAGCGCCAGCGAGAGCACCGCCACCATCGTGAACCCGGGCGTGCGCATCAGCGTCCGGAATCCGTATTTCAAATCGCGCCAAAGCGTTTCCATAACGTCCCTCCGGGCTTAGACGGACGGAAGGCCGGGCCGTCTCCAATCATCGTAGCCCTGTCCGCGGTTTTTTGGTGCGATGTCACCGCGCTTTGCGGTTATACCCGAGAGGAGAACGCAATTGCGCGCGGCGGGGCCGAGTCCCTCGCCGCAACACGCGGCGGCTGCGATGCCGCCCGAGGGGTTGATGTTCGAAATGGAAGGCGATCGTCGGCGCGCTCGGGCGTCGGTTACGAATCCGCTGCCGGTTCCGAACTCCCGTCCGGATGCTCCGTCGGCTCATCGGTTTCATTCGGCTCTTCACCAGACGAGCCGGGTTGTTTTCCCTGTAGCTTCTTCTGCTGCCGCCTTGCGATCTTGTCGCGCTGTTTCTCAGCGCGGGCAATTTCTTTCTGTCGTTTCTGAAAGGAAGTTCGAGTACGCATGACGGTCACTCCCACTGGGAAATCCCAGGCGATCAAACGAAAGGGGCCGGGCCAATCCGGCCCCCAAAAAAACGGTTTGAAATCTTACCAGCGAGGCTCCCGGCGCTGCCGGGGAGGGCCGCCGCCACGGTTCCCTCGGAACGAGCCTCCGCCAAAACCACCGCCTTGCGGCTTCGGCCTCGCTTCATTTACATTCAGGGCGCGGCCTTCCAGGTCCGTCCCGTTCAGTTCGGTGATCGCGCGGTCGGCTTCGGCCGCGTCGGTCATTTCCACAAAAGCAAATCCCCGCGACCGTCCCGTATCCCGATCGGTCACGAGATTTACACGTTCCACGCTTCCATAGCGCTCGAACAGCGTACGGACGGAGGCTTCAGTTGCGCCGAAGTCCAAATTGCCTACGAAAATGTTTTTCATCTAAATCTTACTCTTTCTCTTCTGTCTTTCAATTGTGCGGGCTTAACGAGGCGGATTTGGAAAACTCAGCCAGGTTGTGACAAGACTATCAAAAGGCAGTCCCATTTTAGCACGTCCCTTTTCGGGTCTGATCCTGTTCTGGCATGTACCGGGTCTCGGCCGGGATTCTTAGACACCTTTCTTCCGTCCCCTCCCGGATTACCGGCCATAACCTCCTGATTCGGTGTATACTGGCCGCTGCCCCATGTGGTCTCCGGTTCGCTTGCGCCTGCTGCTTGCTGCTTCGGCCGGCCTGTCCGCCGCGCCGCTCGCTCCCGCGCAGTGGCTGAACTACCCCACGGCCGGCATCCCGAAAAAGCCGGACGGCTCCCCCAACCTTTCCGCCCCGGCTCCCCGCACGCGCGAGGGCCAGCCGGATCTTTCCGGCCTCTGGGCCCCGGTTCGGCGCCGCGCTCTCGATGAAGGCCTCGACGGCCAGCTGACCGCCACGGGTCCGTTCTGGGATTTCGGCTCCGTCGTTCCCGGCGGCCTCCCTTACCAACCCTGGGCGGCCGAGGCGCGCAACCGGCGCTTCGCCGATCGCAGTAAGGATAACCCCGATGTGCATTGCATGCCGCTCGGCGTCCTGCAGATGAACACGCATCCGTTCCCGCGCCGCTTCCTGCAGACTCCGCGTTATCTCGCGATTCTGCATGAGCGCGATATGGAATATCGCCAGATCTTCACCGATGGCCGGCCCCTCCCGGTAGATCCGCAGCCCTCGTGGAATGGGTACTCTAGCGGCAAGTGGACCAGCGACGCGCTGGTCGTCCAAACCATCGGCTTTCGCGACGGTCTCTGGGCCGATTATGATGGCAGCCCGCTCACCAGCGCCGCCAGGATCACCGAGCGCTTCCGCCGCCCCAATTTCGGCTCGATCGATCTCGAGATGACCGTGGATGATCCCAAAGCCTACACTCGCCCCTGGAGCGCGAATATTCAGCTGGCGCTCCAGCTCAATACCGACTTGCTGGAATACGTCTGCCTGGAAGGCGAAAAAGACTCGGCCCACATGATCGGAAAGTAAGCCGCGTCCACGGCGCGCCGATCGTTATCCCTTCACCCAGCGGCTCGCGCGCGGATACACCCGCTCGGCGTTCCGCCAGTACACCCGGTCCTTGTCCGCGCCGCTCAGCTTCGACTCGTCCACATACCGGCGCGTATTGTCGTAGTGGTCCTTGGTTTCTTCGTTGACCACGCCCGGAAACGCGCCGTCGCACTCGGAGCCAAACAGAACATTGTCCAGCGGCACCGCGTCGAACAGCATCTGCATGTTCAGGTGATTGTAAATGCAGGTATCGACAAACACGTTGCCGTTTCCCAGAATCTCGTCCGGGCTCGCCCAGCTGTTGTACTTCGCAATCGCCCGCCAGCGCCCGATCTGGCACGGCAGCGCGCCGCCGCCATGCGGAATCAGAAACCGCAGCCGCGGAAAATCTTTGAACAGCTCTTTAGCGATCATCAGCTGCACGAAGCCGGTGATGTCGGCAACCAGATATTGAATCGCCGTATGCGGGAAGTTCTTATTGATCGACTCGCTGCCGTGCAGCACCAGCGGCACATCCAGAGCCTGCGCCGCCTCGAACACCGGATAATTGTGTTTCCCGGTGAAGGGCTGGTTTTGCCAGCGGCCGCCCGTCCCGTCCGGATCGAAATTGAACGCCACGAACCCGTCGTGCGCCCACCGCTCCATCTGTTTGGCCACTAGCGCTGACGGAGACGAAGGATGCTGCCCCAGCATTCCCACCGGCGCGAACCGCCCGGGATTCAGTTGGCACGCGCGCAGCACCAGACTGTTGTTGAGATCCGCCCAGGCCGCGTTCTGCTCCACCGTGCCGTCGTGCGTCGCCATCGCCTTCGCGCGCGGAGAAGCGAATGCCGCATCGATTTTCCTGGCGTCCATCAAGCCGACAACCTGCTGCAGGCTCTTCGTTACGTCCGCGTCGGAAATCTTCGGCAGCGAATCCGAATTCTTTCCCGCAAGCTGCGCTTCACGAAAGCCCTCCACCTCCGGGTGCCGGGCGAGACGGACAAAATGTTGGTGTGAGTCGATGATCATGTTGGTGTTGAAATGAACATGATACCAACGCGCGTGTTCTCTAACTTACATTCCTGAATTGCGCCCGCCCGCGAGAAGGCGGGAGAATGCAGGGGAACATGAACACCCTTGGGCGCTTCGAGTAATCGGGCGCCCTTTTCTTTCATAGAGCAAACGCGCGGATTATTTCCTCGCGTCCTTCCCGACGTAATGCTTGGCGTCTCGCTCCTGGCACACGAACTCCATCAGCTCCGTGTCGGGCATGAGTTGATGGTTCACCCGCACGGTGAACGGCTTCGTGTAGGCCTTGGGATCTTCGATCGTGATATCGATCTGCATCAGCCCGAACTTCGGCCGCCGCCAGCGCTCCGTCATCTTTCCGGAGCTGGTCAGAGGACTGCCCTCCACGTCCAGCCAGACATCGTCCCGGAACCCGGTGGTCTCCACCACCAGCGTGTCCCCGTCCCAATGGCCGACCGAATACCCATACCACCACGGAGTGACGTTGTTGCTGTCCGGAAGCCGCCGCCCGTCGGTGAGAATCCGCCTCGTATTGTCGTTGGCCTCGTAAAGGATCACGATCTCGCGAGGCGTCTGCACAATCTCCCGTGGCTGCGGATGCATGTGCAACTGCGTCAGACCGAGCGGCAGGCACGCCGCGTCCGGATTGTCCTTGTTATTGTTCGCCTTTCGTTCTGCCCGGACCTGCGCGCCCCAGGCAGTCATCGGCGGAAGCTTCTCCGGCAAGCCCGCGCCAATGTTGAAAAACTGCCCCACCGGTGGATCGCCGGGCGCGGACGGGATCTCAAATGGCAGCGGCAGTGTGCCGTTCATGGACTCGCCCCCGCGCCCGCCGCCTCCCTTGCCGCGCGCCGGCTCCCACAACCCCGCGAAGTCCGGCTTGCCGTCCGCGGTCCGGGGCGGCGCCCCCGCCAGATCGATCTTGCCTTCCTTCGTTCTCGGACCCGCCGTGGGATACGGGGGCCACTGTGCCCGTGCCGGGATCGCGCCGGCCAAGGCGGCCAGCAGGGGCGCTGCGATCTTCAAAATTTTCATCTTCGTTTTACTGTCTACGAACCAGGCCCTCTCCGTCAACCGCGCCCCGTCCCGCTCTTACCGCGTAAAAATAGTGTTGGGAAATGTCGAGAATCGCCGGCAGACTCCGACCAGCTTGTGAAGGTGCGGAACGCGCACCGGAACAGGAGAAAACGAAATGAAATATATTCTGCTGATGTCGGGCACCAAGGGTGGTGTCGACACGTACCGTTCCTGGCGTAAGAGTGACGCCGAAGCGCACATGTCCGTCCTGCAAACCATTAATCAGGAGTTGCGGGAATCGGGCGAGTTCGTGGCGACCCAGGGTCTGTCCGGGCCGGATGAGGCCAAGGTTGTTCGCGGCGAGAAGAACGGCGTCCCGGTCACCGATGGCATTTTCCCCGAGTCCAAGGAGTTCCTGCTCGGCTACTGGATCGTCGACGTGCAGAGTCCCGAGCGCGCTTATGCGATCGCCGCTCGCATTTCCACCGCCCCCGGGCCCGGTGGAGTTCCCACCAACATGCCCATTGAAGTGCGGCGCTTCGCCACCCATGGGCCCCAGTCCTAGCTGGAGCCGGTATGAAATACATCCTCATGATGAATGCCCGCAAGGAAGATTGGGAGGCTTACGCCAAATGGTCGAAGGAAGACCTGCAGCGGAACTCCGCCTTCATGCGGTCCTTCAGCAAAGAGCTCCTCGACTCCGGCGTATTTGTCGCGACCGAGGGCTTGGGCTGGCCGCACGAAGCCAGGATGGTCCGCGCCGGAAACGACGGAGAGCCCGTTACTGACGGGATTTTTCCCGAATCGAAGGAGTTTCTGGCGGGCTACTGGATCATTGATGTCGAAAGTCCCGAGCAGGCCTACCGGGTTGCCGCGCGCGCTTCGGCCGCGCCCGGCCCCGGCGGCACGCCCGGAAACATGCCGATCGAGGTGCGTCAGGTGCTCGGCGGCTTTGCCGACCTCGGACTCTGATCCCATGGAGCCCACCGTCGCGAAAGAATCATCCGGCGTTCCGATCGAGCACCTGTTGCGCGAACTGGCGCCGCAGGTGCTCGGCGCGGTGGTGCGAAGATTTCGCGATTTCGCCGCGGCCGAGGACGCCGTCCAGGAAGCTTTGCTCGCCGCCGCCACACAATGGCCGCAACAAGGGCGGCCCGCCAATCCGCGCGCCTGGTTGACGCAGGTCGCCTTGCGCCGGATGACCGATCAGATCCGCAGCGAATCCGCCCGCCGCCGCCGTGAAGACGAGGCCGCCCTTATCGCCTCCCTCTCCGCGGATCCACCGGCGCCCGATCCTGCGCCGGAAGAGGACGACACCCTCGTTCTCCTTTTCATGTGCTGCCATCCGGCGCTCACTCCCGCTTCGGCGATCGCTCTGACCTTGCGTGCCGTCGGCGGGTTGACCACCGCGGAAATCGCCAAGGCTTTCCTTGTTCCCGAAGCGACTCTGGCGCAGCGGATCAGCCGTGCCAAGCAAAGCATCAGGGATTCCGGCATTCCCTTCGAACTCCCGACTCCGCACGAGCGCGCCGAGCGCCTTCGCTCCGTTCTCCACGTCCTCTACCTCATCTTTAACGAGGGATACACGACCAGCGCCGGTTCCGAGCTGCAGCGCGTCGAACTCTCGCAGGAAGCCATTCGGCTCGCGCGCATTCTTTGTCGTTTGCTGCCGCACGATCCGGAAATCGCGGGCTTGCTGGCGCTGCTGTTGCTCACCGATGCCCGCCGGTTGGCGCGCACTAACGCCGGCGGTGATTTGGTCCCCCTCGACCGGCAGGACCGCTCACTCTGGGACCGGAAACAGATTGCGGAAGGAATCGCGCTCCTCTCGGCCGCCTTGCAGAAGGGCTCCGTAGGCCCCTACCAGCTGCAAGCCGCCATCGCCGCGGTTCACGACGAAGCCGCCGGCGCGCAAGATACGGATTGGCCGCAGATCCTTGCACTTTACGACCTGCTCCAGCGCATGGCCGACAACCCGGTCGTGAGTCTAAACCGCGCGGTCGCGGCGGCCATGGTGCACGGTCCGGCAAAGGGTCTGGAATTATTGGACGCGCTCAGTGCCGATAGCCGGATTGCCGGTCACCATCGCTTCCACGCCGTCCGCGCGCATCTGCTCGAAATGGCCGGGGAGCGCGAAGGCGCCGTCCACCACTATCGGGCGGCGGCAGCCAAAACAGCCAGCCGGCCCGAGCGCGACTACCTGCTCATGCAGGCGGCACGTCTCGCGAGCCAACCGCCGCAGTTACCTGAATAAGTGTCAATTGGCTCCCATCACCCGCGCCGTGGCGCACTCTTGTGCCACTTTGAGAAAATTTAAGACCTTCGCATTTCCCACCACGTACGGATTCGCGCTGCCCGGCGCGCGCTGCGCCAGCATCGGCAAATTGATCTTCGACCGGTCCCAATCCGTGTGGTTCGCCAGGATGATATCGGCCCCCGCCTGCTTCACGATTTCGCTGAATCGCTGCGCCGAGCGGATATACGTTCCAACCGATTCCACGTCCATGTTGAGCCCCACTCCGCCCCACAGCGCCGCCAGGTGCGGCGTCCCGTTGTCCTTCACCGGGAACACCGTCGAGATGGTGCCGGGCGTGTGGCCCGGCGTGATGTAGAGCGTCAGCGTTTCCCCGCCCAGCGTCAGCTTCTGGCCGTCGGTCGCCTCGATGTCCCGCTTCGGCTTGCTTCCCACGGTTCGCCGGTCGAGCACATCCCAATCGCCCGGCGACATGATCACGCGCGTGCCGTAATGTTCCTGCAGAAAGCGCGCGCCGCCGTCGTGATCCGGATGCGCGTGGCTGACAATCGCATATTTAATCGTCTCCGGATCCAACCCCATCTTCTTCATCCCGTCGGCCACTTCGTCTTCTACCGAATAATCAAAAATCGTATCGAGCACGACGATGCCTTCCGGCGTCGTGATCGCCCATACGGCATACTCGGACTGGCCGAAAAAGTACAGGTTGTCGAAGACCTTCACCGGCTCGACGTGCCATGTCGACCGCTCCGGCGGCCCGGATCGCCTCGGACCGCCCGCGCGCCGTGCTCCGGCTCCCGTACTCGCCCGCGGCCCTCCCGGTCCGGGCCCGTAGCACTGAAACTGGAACAGGTTCTGAAAATCATCGCCCGCCGCGGCCTTCGCGGCCGCAATGTGGGCTTCCGGAGTATCTTGCGCCACCACGGTAGCGGCCGCCCACAGCAAGCCCAGCGCAATCCTCATAAACCTCCATGATATGATCCACATTATCGATGAGCAGTGTTGGGCTAATCAAACCGATTCTGATGTTGGGCCTGATCCTGGGCCCGGCAGCGGCGCAGGAGTCCAAAACCTACACGCCGCCCAAAACCCCATGGGGAGAGCCGGACCTGCAGGGCATCTGGCCGCTTAACCATCTGATCGCAACGCCCTTCCAGAGGCAGCCCCAGTTCGGTAACCGGCGCTTGATGACAGACGAAGAATTCGCCGCCGCGCAAAAGCGCGCCCAGTCCCGCAACCAGCGGTTCGAGTCCGGCGCCATCCCCCAGGCGGATTCGGGCACCGAGGTCCTGCGGCTGACGTCCTTGCTGAGCGAGCCCGCCGATGGGCGCTTCCCCGCCCTGACGCCGCACGGCAAGCAACTCTACGAGAACATGCACGGCAGCTACAAGCCTGGCCAGACCGTCTTCGACAGCCCCAGCGACTTCGACGAATGGGATCGCTGCATTACGCGAGGCATGCCGGTCTCCATGGAGCCGCGCAATTACAACAACGGCATTCGCATCATGCAATCGCCCGGCTACGTTCTGATCGTGCTCGAAATGGCGCACGAGGTGCGCATCATTCCCACCAATGGGCCGCCGCCGCTCGATCCGGCCATCAAAACCTGGATGGGGGACTCGCGCGGCCGCTGGGAAGGAAATACGCTGGTCGTCGAAACCACGAACTTCAACGGGAATGGTGACCTCACCAACGCCGGTGTCCCCGGTTCCCCTCCCCTTACTCCCAACTCGGAGCAGGAGCGGATCACGGAACGCTTTACCCGCACCGCCGACGACACCATCGAATTTCAAATGCGCATCGAAGATCCTGATGTAATCGTCAGTCCATTTACGGTCGAGTACCCGATGAAGCTCGATAACAAGTATCAGATGTTCGAGTACGCCTGTCACGAAGGCAATGAAGCCATTCGCGGCTATATCGTGAACTCCCGCTTCGAGCGCGCCCACCCGAAAGCGAAGTAATGCGGGCGATCGGTTCGGCCGCCTGCCGGACCGCCTATTTGCTGCGCCCTTCTTCGGTCTCTCCGGAGCCGCCCATCCCCAGCTTGCGCCCGTCCGGAAACTCAATCGATTGCGAACTCGCGCGCAGCGATCCGTCCTTCGCCTGGTAGGCCACCACCTTGATCCGGGTTCCCGCAGGGAGCGAATTTCGATTCCACCCCAGGCGCAGCAGCACGGAAGGCGATCCGCCCTCGATCCGCCAGCGGTCCGCGGTGCCGTCCGCTTTCGGGACATCGATCACCAGCCAGGAATGCGGATTCACCCATTCCATCTCGACGACCTTCCCTTCGAGCGTGACCCGCTTATCCCGGTCGAACTCCGCGGAGAACGAGTGATGCGCCGCGGCGGGCAGCACCATCGCCGTCAATAAACCGGCACTCGCCAGCACTTTCAGCAATCCGCTCTGCATGAGCCTGACTCCCTCACCCTAGTATGGCATGCGTTTTTCCGAGGCCGCTCAAGGTTTCGGCTGCAGCAGGTCATGGTAGAGCACCGGATCGGCATACGGAACGCACTTCAGTTCCAGTAACTGCGCATTGTCGTCGATCAGCCGGTATAACGGCATTTCGATCGTCCACGGCCGCGCGAATGTTTTCGGATCTTCCAGCGTCGCTTCATACCAGACGTGGTTCCCGTCCAGCAGCCGGAATCGCTCGGTGACCTTCAATTGGTTGCTGGCAAAATTTCCGGCCCGATCAAGCCACGATTTCCCATTCTGAGACGTGGTGGTGATCACCAGCGTATCGCCGTCCCAATCGCCATTCGAACGGCCCATCCACGAATCCACCGGCAGGTCCTCATGATCCTTCATATAAATGATGCGGTTCGTCGCCGCGAACGGATAGACCATGAGCAGATCGCCGGCGCCCTGAAAAATCTGGAACGGCCGGTTCTGATACGTGACGCGCGGCACCCCGAGCATATAGCACTTGGCTTCCGGATCCGCTTCCGGCCAGTGGGACCGGTTTTCGTTGCGCTGCTTGAGCGCTTCGGGCAGGTATGGAATCGTGCCGCCGCCTTTTAACAGGCTCTTGCCCGCCGGAATCACGCCGATCGCGCCGAGCTGCCCGAATTCTTTCGGGAACCCTTCCACCGAATGCCCTTCCAGGTTCCAGTAAGCGGTATTCAGCGCCTGCCAGATCCCGTTGAAGTTCGGATGTCCCGAAATCTTCGCCGGCCGGTCGAGTTGCTGCGCCGAACCGGAGTTCGCGCCAAACCAGATCGTTGCGCCCGTCAAGATCGTGCGGATGAATCGCTTGTGCAATTGTGAAATTCGCACGGCTCTCGAATTTTAGCGCACTCGGCTGGAGGCCCGGAAGAACAAGCACCTTCCGTTCGAATGGCGCAAAACGGCCGGCGCTGTCGCTGATGAGGTGGGATAAGTGGGGACTACGCCCGAACGGGGCAGCCCCCAACCGCGTCACCCGCTGATGGGCGTGGTCGTAAAAACAAACCCGTCGCTGGCGCCGAAGTGTTTACTCTTGGGATCGCCGAAATCTCGATCGCGATCTCCGTGTCTATGGCGCGTAAGTTCCTTGACGTCGCCCAGCACAGTAAGACTGGGCGATGTCCATTGCTTTTTGCTTTCGTCTTTCACGGTCCGCTCCTTTCTGCGCCTCCGCTAACCGAAGGTCGCGATTACCTCAATGCCGGAAGCCGGAACGTATCGGTGCTTCCACATTGCTGGATAATCGCATGCCCTTGCTCTCCGGGCAGGTGTGAAGACGCACGGCGGTTCTATGAAGAGTGACCCGCCTAACGCTATTTACATCAATTGGCGCGAGCGTGAAAAAGGGTACGTAGTTATATACAGCCTAGATGTCTCCAGAACGGTTAGATCACCGCCTCGGGCAAAAGATTAGGTCTTGGACAGCAGAGACACCCGTGTTACATTGCTGCTTCGATCTCAAAAACCTGGAATGCAGAGTTGACGCCGCCCCGTTTATTCGGCCCGCTGCCGCTCACAGCGGAGAGTATCGAGAAACAAATCTCAGCGAACTCAGCGGGCGTGTACGAGGTGGGAACCGTCCATAACAAGGTCTTCGTGGGCAAGCTGCTAAGCCGATCTGATGAGGACCTGAGGAGTGCCCTGAGAGCTCATCTTGGCGGCCCCCATAAACAATTTCGTTTCTGCTATGCGGTTTCCGCGCGGGATGCATTTGAGAAGGAGTGCCACCTGTATCACGCCATGCCTGTGCTCGATCAACCCCATCCTGCGCCTCCGGCGGGCAGTGGCTTCAATTGTCCGGGTTGCCGCTTTGGAGCCAAGCACTCCGGCATGTGAGTTTCGCCGGCAGCGCATGACTTCATTGTTGCGCGGTCATAATCGTAGTTTTTCTCACTGCCATTCGAAGACAACCCATCCATGCGACCAGGCGCCAGGGATGCAGTCTGTGATAAGGACTGCAATTATTTGGATACTCTTCCGGCTGGTTTACGTTGCGGAGCGTTTGTCATTTCCAATGGATACAGCGCAGCGGCGGCGAAATGTCTGGTTGGAGAGAAAGTTGCACCTCCCGAATCCGAATGGCCTCCGCCGCCACGCTCGCGAAATGTAGCCAATGCGAATCCCTCCGCTCCGCCCTTGAGCGGGCTACTGCCTGCCGCTTGCAGGCGGAGTCGGATTATATATCGGCGATCTACTCTCGTAACCCAACCGCCGTTGAAGGCGCGACACATACAGCCAATCGCACCTTGCGCAATGGACAAAGGCGGAGGCTGCGCTACGCCGGCACGAGCGAAGCCATGACAGCGCCGGTGATGAAATGATCCTTCCGTAGTTCCAGACGGTCGAAAGCCGAAAGCCCCACGGATCGTAGGTTGGTGCGGGCAAGAGGACTTGAACCTCCACTCCCTTTCGGGAACCAGATCCTAAGTCTGGCGCGTCTGCCAGTTCCGCCATGCCCGCTCAAAACAGTAGTCCGCGCAGTCGGCGGGACTAACTGAATTATAGCCCAGGCTCGCCAACGGCACCCTTGTGGTAGAGTGCAGAAATCAAGGCTCATGGCATCCGTTTTTCAAAAACTCAATCTGAGGGACCAGAAAGAAATCGTCGTCCTCAACGCGCCTGAAAGTTTTGAGGACGAGTTGGCCGGATTGCGCGATGTCGCCATCCGCCGCGCCTTGACCGGCGTCAAACAGATCGAATTCTCGCTGGCATTCGTTACCAGGCAATCCGAGGTCGACGCATTCGCCAGGAGCATCGGCGTCAAAGCCAGCGGCGATCCCGTCGTCTGGTTCGCGTACCCCAAGGGATCGTCCAAGAACTACAAGTGCGAATTCAACCGCGACACCGGCTGGGACGCCGTCGGGAAGCAAGGACTCGAGCCGGTTCGCATGGTCGCGATCGATGAAGACTGGTCGGCCCTCCGCTTCCGCCGCGTGGAATTCATCAAGAATCTCACTCGCGGGCGCGCCGTTAGTCCTCAGGCCAAAGCCCGTCTCACTCGCGCCAAGAAGTAATGAAGTAATTACGTGTTGTGTCCCACCGCGTTCTTCAGCGGCTTGTTCAATGCAAAGATCGCCATGCCCGCCGCCACCGCCAGAAGCGCGATCATCGCGAAGAACGCCTGCCTCGACATTTTCTCGTAATACGTCCCCAAGTACCCCGTCAGATAATTGCCGAAGAAATTCGAAAAGTACCACATGCCCATCAGCATGCTGACGAGACGCGCCGGCGCGACCTTCGTGACCAGGCTCAAGCCGATCGGGCTGAGATAGATCTCGCCGACCGTATACAGCGACGTGCAGCCCACCAGCCACAGGAAATTGATCCGCTGGTCCGGACGCATGCCGGCCGTTACCAGGATCAGCGGCAGGAACGAAATGCCCAGCATCGTGCAGCCCATCGCCAGCTTGGTGACGCTCGAAGGCTCGGTGCCCCGGCGAGCCTGCGAGGTCCACAACATGTTCAACAGCGGAGTCAGCGTGAAAATAAAAAACGGATTCACCGCCTGAAACCACGTGGACGGCATCTCGAATCCGAAGATGTGCCAGTCTGTGTTGCGGTCCGCGAACAATTGCATGGTATTGCCTTGCTGCTCGTAGACGCCCCAGAACACGATATTCAGCAACATCATTACTACGAGGCCGCCGATCGCTTTCCACTCCTTCTGGGTCAGCGGCGCGTTCTCGATGTGCTCTTCTTTAGCGCGCGTCAGCTCATCCTTGGCGAGGAAGCGCTGGCCCCACAGGTAAAAAATGATGCCGAAGATCATCCCAACGCCGGCCGCCTCGAACCCGTATTTCCAGCCGTACACCTGCCCCAGCGTGCCGCATACCAGCGGCGCGATGAAAGCGCCGAGGTTCACTCCCATGTAGTAAATGGTGTACGCGCGGTCGCGCCGCGGGTCGCCTTGCGGATACAGGCTGCCTACCTGTGTGGCCAGGTTCGGCTTGAAGCAGCCGTTCCCCAAGATGAGGACGAACAGCCCCAGGAGAAACAAAGATTCGGCCGCCAAGAGGAACTGTCCGATCGCCATCAGCACGCCGCCGATCACCACACACTTCCGTTGTCCCAGGACGCGATCCGCCAGCAGTCCGCCGAAGAACGGCGTGAAATAGACGAACGCGGTGTACAGCCCGTAAATTTGCGAGGCCAGCGGCTGCACGGCCATTGGTCCGAACACGGCTTCCAGCCCATGCTGCAGCCCCATGAACCCGAGCACGTGCGTCGTTCCGGAATGCACGCGGTTGATGAGGTAGTCGGTCATGTACAGGATCAGCAGCGCGCGCATTCCGTAGTACGAGACCCGCTCCCACATCTCGGTAAAGAAGAGGACGAACAACCCGGCGGGATGGCCCAGGATTGTCTTCTGGTGGCGCACCGTTTCCACACCGGACCGAATCATATAAGACCTCTCTTTCAAGGACGCATCGCGGTCGCACCGGTTTCGCCCAGGCGCGCCACGCGGTCGAACCCTTCAGCTTCCGACGGCGGGACCAGCCGCGCCGCCATCTTCTCCAGCGCCTCTTCCGGCACCACCCGATGCCGCCGCGCGTTGCGTTCCCGGCACACCGCCAGCGGCACATCGAAGTATACTGCTTCCACCTCGCAGCCGTAAGACCGGCCGATCCCGATATACGGCTGGCGTTCCGCCGGCGTCAGGTTCGTCGCGTCGATGTAAGTCACCGGCCGGCCCAATTGCAGGCGGTGCCGCAGCAGGTACCGCATAGTCTGGAAGACGCGATCATGGATCGTCTGGTCGGTCTCGTCGTCGGCCAGCCACCGCCGCACGGTGTCGGAGGACAGCGCCCCGGCGCCGATCTGCTCCAGCCAGGTCGATTTCCCGGACCCCGGCAGCCCGACCAGCAGCACGACCCGCATCAGCGAATAGCATAACCTGGAGACGTGCCGCGTGACTGGGAGCAGCATTATGCCGAAGCCGGAGGCTTGGATCTGGAGCCTTCTCCCCTGCTGGTGGAAGTCGCCGAAATGTGCCCGCCGGGCCGCGCGCTCGACCTGGCCTGCGGCGCCGGCCGCCACGCCTTATATTTGGCCGGACTGGGATGGGAAATCGTCGCGGTGGATTCTTCCCCGGCCGCGGTGCGCATGGTGCGCGAGCGCGCCGCTGAAGCCGGCTTGCGCGTCGATGCGCGGATCGGCGATCTCGAAGCCGGCGCGTTTGTGATTGAGCCGGCGGGCTACGACCTGATCTGCGATTTCTTCTACCTGCAGCGCGATCTGTTCCCGAAGATCCGCGAGGGCGTGCGCCCCGGCGGAGTGGTCGCGGCGGAAATTCATTTGCGCGACGAACAGCCGCACCGCTTCGTGCTCGACCCCGGCGAACTCCGCCGCGAATTCGAAGGTTGGAAAATCCTCTATTACTCAGAGGCCGTGCGCCCGGGCCTCACCCGCCCTTCGGCCGCCATTCTGGCGCGGCGCGCGTAACGCTAACCGCCGAGTCCCAGCGCCGCGAGCCCGGCGCGGCCGAGCGTGTAAACCGCCCACGGCAGCACGACCGCAAATAGCGCGCCGCCGAAGGAAATCCGCTTGCCGCCGGCGGCTTTCAGCCCGGTGGCGATCAGCAGCATCACCCAGATCGAGAACAGATCCACCGCGCTCGCCAGCGAGTACAGGAATTTCGACGACGTGTCAGGGTCCATGAAGGCGCCCGGGTTCGACGCAAACGAATTCTGAATATCGAAATCGTCGGGGTTCTTGAGGAACATCACGATGATCGACAGCCCCGCGTAAATCACGCGCGGCAGCCAGGCATACGCCATCACGGCGAACACCTGCGCAAACCGCATAGGCACGCCGAGCAAGCCTTTCACGATGCCGAGAATAATGCCGCCGCCGATCAGAAACAGGATCGGCGCAAACAGCACGCCGCCCACATAAGAAAAAATCGGTATGAAGCGGAGCTGGCGATCGAAAACCTGCTGGCGCACATCGGGCGCCAGCTGCTGCATCCGGGGATTGTTGTCCATAATGCGGTGCAGGTAAGGCTCCCAGCCAACATGGATGTTGAACAGGTAGATCAGGCTGAAGCTGGAAACAATCACCAGAAGCAACGGGGCCAGCCAGCGCGGCCGTTCCGCAATATCGCCGAACGTTTTCTTCGGTTCGAGGAAGACGCCGACCAACCGCGAGAATTCGTGCATCGGCGCCGGACCCGCGCCGGGAGCTCGTATCGCTTCGGTTGCCATATCCGGAAATTGTACTGCGCGAAAAACCCCGGGGAAAGCGGCTGATATAATATCCCCGAATCGAGGGGTACTTTCATGAAAGCTTATCGCTGCCTGAGAACCGCCATGATTGGCGCTGCCGTACTCGCGGCCGTGCCGCTCGCGCATAGCCAGATGCGGGCATACAAACCGCCCGAGGGGCCCGCCCCCAAGATCTGGAATGGCAAACCGGATTTCCGCGGCGTATGGCAGACGCCGCGCATGGCCGATGTCACCAAGGACGAGCTGTGCTGCAAAGGCGTCAAGAACCTCCCCTTCACCGAATGGGGCAAACAGCGGTGGGAGAGTTATGACGCCTCCAAAGGCGACTACGCCGGCAGTTGCCTGCCGTTCGGGTTACTGCGCTCGGTGGGCGGCCCGCATCCGGTGCAGATCATGCAGGACGAAAAATACATCACGTTTCTCTGGGAGCAGAATAACTGGTTCCACGTCACGCCGATTGGCGTGCAGCATCCCAAAGATCCCGACGCGACCTGGTTCGGAGATTCGGTGGCGAACTGGGACGGTGACACGCTGGTGATCGATACCATCGCATTCAATGGCAAGACCCGCGTCGACACCATCGGGCATCCGGTGAGCGATCAGCTTCACACGATTGAACGCTATAAGCGCCGCGACCTGGGGCACATCGATTATGTGCTCACTATCGATGATCCGAAGACCTACACGCGGCCGTGGGACAGCGTGCGCACGTGGACGCTGCGGCCGGACTGGCACATCATGGAGTATTCCTGCGAAGAGAACAACAAGGATCTGTTCGAAGGGCACATCAAACCGGGGGTCAACCCCTAGTGAAACGCAGCACGCATCGCATCCTCACGACGCACGCCGGCCGGCTGGACGGGCCGCGCGAACTGACCGAGATGACGCGGGGGATTATCGCCGGCCATTCGCTGGATATGAACAAGCTGATGCCGCTGATCCGGACGGGCATCATGGACGTGGCGCGCAAACAGGCGGCGGCGGGCATCGACATCATCAGCGACGGCGAACTCGGCAAGATCGGCTTCGGCGGCGTGCAGTATTATGGCCGGCGGTTGAGCGGGCTGGCGAGCCGAAAGCTCAAGCCCGGCGAGGCGCCCTACATGGCGCTCGAGACGAACGAGCGGATCGAGTTCGCCGAGTTCTACAAGGAATTACAATTCCTGCCGGCGCCGCCGGACCGCGCGATTTGCAATGGGCCGGTGAAATACATCGGGCACGAAGAGGTCAAGCGGGACCTGGAATTTTTCAAGTCGGCGCTGGCCGAAGCCAACGTGAAAGCCGAAGAAACTTTCATGTGCGTGCTGGCGCCGGGATGGCTGCATCATTTTTTCTATAACGAGTACTACAAGACCGAGAAGGAGTATCTGTTCGCGCTTGCCGACGCCATCAAGCACGAATACAAGGCGATTGTCGACGCCGGATTCATTCTGCAGATCGACGACCCGGCGCTGCCCGATACTTATGACATGATCGTGCCGCTGCCGACGATCGAAGAGTACCGCAAGATCGCCGCCGAAACCGTGGATGCACTGAATCACGCGCTGACAGGGCTTCCCGAAGACCGCGTGCGATACCACATCTGCTGGGGAAGCTGGCACGGTCCGCATACGCACGACCTGCCGCTGAAACACGTGGTCGACCTGATGCTCAACGTCAAGGCCGGGGCGTATTCGGTGGAAGCGGCCAACCCGCGCCACGAGCATGAATGGAAGATCTGGAAAGAGGTGAAGCTGCCGCCGGGAAAAATTCTCATTCCCGGCGTGGTGAGCCACGCCAGCAACGTGGTGGAGCATCCGGAGCTGGTGGCCGAGCGGATTGTGCGGTTCGCGGGCCTGGTCGGGCGCGAGAACGTGATTGCCGGGACCGACTGCGGCATGGGGGCGCGCGTGCACCCGCAGATCGCCTGGGCCAAGCTGAAAGCTTTATCGGAAGGCGCGGCGCTGGCTTCGAAAGAACTCTGGTAGCGCGCGCCTCAGCCGGCCAATAATTCCGAGAGCGCGGTGGAGAGCGCCGCGGGGTTCTCGCGGGGGAGGAAATGGCCGGCGCCGGGAATCACGCGGCGCACTTTGAGCGATGGAAAGAGCTGGCGCTCGGCCGGTGTTACGTCGGGCGACCGCTGGCCGAGCACATCGTCGCCTCCGTACAGGAGAGTCGTCGGGACTTCAATCTTCGGGCGCCGGGCGAGCTGCTGCTCGACCGCTTTGAAGCGCTCTTCGCCGGGCGCGTTGCCGATGCGGTGGCGGTAGGAGTGGATCACGACGTCGACAAAATCGGGGTTGTCGAACGAAGGCGCGGTGAGATTGTAGGTTTCGTCGCTGAAGCGCCAGGTGGGCGACCACTGATGCCATAACAGCTTGCACAGAGGGCGGCGGTTGGCCGCAAGGCCTTCGCGGCCGCGCTCGGTATTGAAATACCACTGATACCAGAGGCGGGACTCGGCCTCGGGAGGTCCGGGCGGAAAGGGGCCCACCGTGTTCTGGATGGAATAGCCGCTCATGAGGACGAGGGCGCGCACGCGATCGGGGTGCAGGGCCGCGGCAATGGCGGCGGCGCGTCCGCCCCAGTCATAGCCCGCCGCTGCGAAGCGCGGCAGGCGCAGGGCGTCGGCGAAATCGAGCAGATCCTGGCCGATGGCGGCCTGCTCGGCCGTGCGCGGAGCGGAGGCGTCGCGGAACTGCGTCGGACCGTAGCCGCGAAGGAACGGCACGATAACGCGGTGGCCGGCCCTGGCTAGCGGAGGGGCGACCTCGTCATAGGCGTGCGGGTCATCGGGAAAACCATGCAGCAGAATGATGGGAAAGCCCTGCGCGGGCCCGCTCTCGTAATAGGCGATTTTCAGAATCGGCGTGTCGACCGATTTCACGGCCCCGCTTTGCGCCTGGACGCGCCGGGCGAGGCCGGCCAGTGCGGCGATCTGTAGAAAGGAGCGGCGGCTGCGCGGCATGGAGGTCATTGTATACTGGCTGCTCACATGAAAAAACTCAACTGGGACGAGATTCCCAAATTCGACCAGTTGCCGGCGAAGAAGGGCGCGCCGGCGGAATCGTCGTGGGGCGTGTTTGAAGACGAAGCGCTGGGGTGCCTGAATTTTCTTACGCCCGAAGGGGTAGTGGAAGCGGCGCGGCTGGTGCAGTCGGGCAAGGTGTTCCGGCTCGACGCGAAGATCGGCTTCGCGAAGCCCCCTTTGTTCGGGCGCGCAGCGACGAGCCACACGGTGATTCCGCTGGGACCGCTCGCGCACGACGACATGCTCGACCGCTACAACACGCAGGAGGGAAGCCAGTGGGACGGGCTGGCGCACGTCGGCCATCACAGCCACAAAGCCTTCTATAACGGCGTGACGGTGGAGGAGGTGCGGAACCAGGGCAACACGCGGCTGGGGATTCATCATTGGGCGGACCGTTTCGTCGGCCGCGGGGTGCTGATCGACGCGTATGGATTTCGCAAAGCGCAAGGGCGGGCGGTCCGCCCGCTCGAAAAAGACGTTTACACGCTCGATGAATTGAAGGCCGCGTTGCAGGCGCAAGGCACCTCGTTAAAACCCGGCAGCGTTCTGCTGGTGCGCACCGGCTGGATGGAGGCGTACGAGCGATGCACGGCGGAAGAAAAAAAGGAGATGGCGCCGTTTGAAAAGATCCAGGCGACGGGGATCGAAGCGACGCGGGAGATAGCAGCGTGGCTGTGGGACAACCGCGTGGCGGCGATCGGGACCGATTGCCCGGCAGTGGAGGCGATCCCGATGAATTTTCAATCCGAAGGGCTTCTGCATTACCGGGCGCTGCCGCTGCTCGGCTTGCCGCTGGGCGAACTGTTCGTGCTGGCGCCGCTGGCCGAAGATTGCGCACGCGACCGGCGCTACGAATTCATGGTGGTTTCGGCGCCGCTAAACGTGGAGGGCGGAGTGGCCTCGCCGCCGAACGCGGTTGTGATCAAATAAAAAACTGGAGGAGAAAAACTTCATGCCAGCTACTGCTTCAACGATGCTCGATCTGGGCACCAAAGCCCCGGAATTTTCGTTACCGGACGTAGCCACCGGCCGCACGGTGTCGCTCGGTAATTTTCAGAATAAGAAAGCCCTGCTGGTGATGTTTATCTGTCATCATTGCCCGTTCGTGAAACATGTAAAGGCGGAACTGGCGCGGCTGGGCGACGACTACGGCGCGAAAGAGGTCGGCATCGTCGCGATCAGCTCCAATGATCCGGCGGTATCGGCGGAGGATTCACCAGACGGCCTGAAGCAGATGGTGAGCGAGTGGGGCCTGCACTTCCCCGTGCTCTACGATGAATCGCAGACCGTCGCCAAGTCATACAACGCCGCGTGCACGCCGGATTTCTTCGTGTTCGATGCGGGGCGGAAGCTGGTCTACCGCGGACAGCTGGACGAGAGCCGGCCGAGCAACGACAAGCCGGTGAACGGGAAGGATCTGCGGGCGGCGCTCGATGCGGTTCTTGCGGGACGGGCAGTGAGCACGGAGCAGCGTCCGAGCCTCGGCTGCAACATCAAGTGGAAAGCGGGCAACGAGCCGGCGTACTACCACACGGCGATCGTTGCGTAGAGCGGCGGATTTTCGCCCTTTTTCGAAACGTACGTTTCCAAATTTAGAAACCGCTCGTTCCAACGAAAGCAGTTAACGAGGCGTTTCCGAGTGGTACAAAGCGAACTGCTTCGCTCCGGTTCGCCAGGGTTGCCGCAAATTGGGAACGCCGCATCGACTTTCTCTCATCCATCATTATCACAGGCACCGGCGCGGAGAACCGGTTACAGAGGTTTGCGATCTCGCGTAAGTTTCAGATGTGACACGGGATCGAAAAATTACTTCGGCTTGTCACCGGCGGACCGGGCGCCGGGCTACGCGGGTGTGAATTTCGTGTAATTTCCTTAACAAAAGTCTCCGGGTGCCTGTATAATACCTGGAATCAAGGGGAAATCAATGAGACGCCATATCCTTGCAAGTCTTTGTGTATTCGTATGCCTAGCCTCGAGTAACCTGTGGGGACAAGCCGCCACAGCGACTCTCACCGGCACGGTCATTGATGCGACGGGGGCCGTGGTGCCGGGCGCGGCGGTGGTTGCTAAGAACAATGGCACGGGCATAACGCGCGCCACGCAGAGCGACAATCAGGGCCGCTATAGCCTGGCGGATCTGGCGATCGGCGATTACGACGTGCAGGCCAGCAAGATGGGTTTCCAAACGCTGATCAAAAGAAACATCACGCTGACTGTCGGATCCGCACCGGTCGCGGATTTTCAATTGACGGTGGGTCAGACGGCTGAAACCGTGAACGTGGAAGCCAATGTCACGCAGGTGGAAACCGAGACCGCGACGGTTTCCTCGCTGGTCGACGAAAAGCAGATGCGCGAACTCCCCTTGAACGGGCGCAACTTCGAGCAGTTGATTCTGCTGGCGCCGGGCGCCGTCTCGTACCCGGCGGGGGGCAGCAGCGCCCTGGTCGGCCGCGCGGCGACGTTTTCGATTTCGGGCGCGCGGCCGGAGGGTCATGCCATTCTGCTGGATGGCGAAAACCTGCAGGACTGGTGGCAGCGAGGCTCGGGCGCGAACGTCTCGGGCACCCAATTGGGGATCGAGGCGATCGCCG
>DATGII010000025.1:0-14785 GCA_035295805.1 Bryobacteraceae bacterium
GCCCTCGCGGTTTGGGCCGAGCCGTCCCATTTACAAACCCCAGTATTGGGACACGATTCAGGAACTCGATCAGTGGACGAACCGGGACGATCCCGTGATGACCTGTCAGCCGCTCGGACTCCCGCGGCAGGGCACGCCAAGTCGGATTATCCAAACCGATAAAGACATCATCCTGTTTTATCGCCAGTATGCCGATTACGGCGGTGGAAACACCGAATTCCGCGACATCCCCACCGACGGACGCAAGCGTGTTCCGGAGAAGGAACTCGAATCCACCTACTATGGGTACAGCATCGGTCATTGGGAAGGCGATACGCTCGTGATTGACTCCACGTCATTCACCGATGCGACGTGGTTGGGACGAGGCGGTCTCTTTCATTCCGCCGACATGCACATCATCGAGAAACTCACGCGTGTGGGAAATGAAATCCGCTACGACATGACGGTCGAAGATCCGGATTCATTCATTGAGCCCTGGGTGATGCCGACGCGCATTCTACGGCCCGGCAACGGCGACGGAATTGTTCCGGAACGCAGCTTTTGCGAAGTAAACGAACAGGGTCACGAGCAGACGCAGCTTCGCCATTAACCATTCGTTTCGGGTTTCGTGTCGGGGACAGGCTACGAAACCACTAAATTAAGCTGAGTGAGGGCACTCTCTGGCTTAACCTTGGGGCCGCGTTTTTGCGGCCGCAGCCGCCCGCCCCAGGTGCGCCTCCAACTCTCGCACGAGTACTCGCAGTGCGTCCGGCCCAGCGCTCGCGCCAACCCCGCTTCGCTGTTCGGAATGACGATCAGGTGGACGTGATTTCCCATCGGGCAGTATCCGGAAATGGCGACCGATTCCCGACGCAAATGAGAACTCATGAGTTGCAGGTACAGGGCGCGGCCGGCATCGGAGAAAAAGACGGTCTGCCGGCGGTTGCCGCGCTGAGTGAGGTGGTGCCAGCATCCCGGCGCCACGACGCGAGCCAGGCGAGCCATGGAATAGATTGGTTCCGCGCCGTTCCGAAAACTCTCGACTATTTCGCGATTTGGTAGCCTGTCCCCGAATCGCACCTCGCGAGCGGCCAGAGGCGCGGCGGTATGGCAGTTATCCCCGATCTCCGAAGCTGTATCCCACCCAAACGGTGCCCTCGGGAACGGAGTTTCTGCCAAATTGCTGATCGAAGTTCGGCACGTAGTGGTAGTCGAACTGCGGCCGAATAAAGATATGGTTTGTAAGAAACAGTTGCACGCCGACTCCGACGTGCAGTTGAAAGTGGCTCACGCTCAGGACCGGTTGAGTTACTGAGGTACAGGCGATCGTTCCCACACACGAGCTCTGCGTGATCGAGAAGCCAGTTCGCGCGCCGCCGATTCCTCCCTGAACCTCTAACAGAGCCTTCTTCACATTGACGGGAGCAAAAATCCCGTTGAAGTCATAGAAAGTTTCGCGGTATCGCAGCGGACCATAGTCATGCAAGGCAGGCTGAAAGTTTACTTCCGCTCCCGCGCCGACATGCTTATTCAGCATGATATCGCCGCCGAGGCCAAGAAAGAATCCGCCCAAGCCCGGCGTGGCCTGACAATTCGGATCACCCGAGCCCGGCGTGCAAGGACCGAACGGATTGAAAGCGAAGGCATTGTCGATGCCGCCTCCGTTCGCGGTGGCGCGAGCCGTGCCAAAGCCTAGGTTCAGGTCGAAGGAACTCTGTGCGTTCGCGAACGGAACGCCGGCCAGCATCAGGGGCAGCAAGAGAAGAGAACAGCGAGTCAGTTTCACGTCGGAAATCTCCCTTTTTCTCGCGAGGCGGCGCCATCGTAAAAACGACGGATTTCCCGCGAGTCGATAACACGTTGCGGTGCTACCTGCGTTGACGTGAAGTTACTAAGTGGGGTTTCAGTTGACGTACAAATGCGTACGTATGGCTGGGGAATTTGGAAACCTAATCGCCCGCTGTCATTGCCGGTTCGAGCACGCGGCCGGGCTTTCGGTGCCGGCGCCACTTCTCGAGGAGCCCAGCCATGTAACTGTAAACGACGGGAGTCAAGTACAGAGTCATCAACTGGGAAAAAGCCAAGCCGCCCACCACCGCCATGCCGAGCGGACGCCGGGCTTCGCCGCCGGAACCGTATCCCAGAGCGATGGGAATGCCGCCCAGCAGCGCGGCCATTGTCGTCATCATGATCGGCCGGAACCGGATCATACAACCCTCATAGATGGCATCGAGCGGCGCTTTGCCGCTGCGCTCGGCTTCGAGTGCGAAATCGATCTGCATAATGGCATTCTTTTTCACAATGCCAATCAGCATGATCAACCCGACAAAACTGTAAATGCTCAACTCAATCTTAAATAACAGCAGAGTCAGCAGAGCGCCGAAACCGGCTGAAGGCAGCCCGGAAAGAATCGTCAGGGGATGAATATAACTCTCGTACAAGACGCCGAGAACGATATAGACGACCAGGATTGCCACAATCAGCAGCAGGCCCATGTTCTTCATCGAGTCCTGGAATAGCTTCGCCGAGCCCTGGAAGGTGCCGGTGATGTTGGCAGGCAGGATTTCACGCGCCACCTGCTCGATTTCATCGGTGGCCTGTCCGAGAGACACGCCCTTGCGGACGCTGAACGAAATCGTCACAGAAGGCAATTGCCCGGAGTGGGGAATGCTGTTGGGCCCGGCGTCCAATTTCAGGTGAGCGATGGCATCCAACGGGACCAGTTGCCCGGTGTTCGATTTCAGATACAGCTGCTTGAGGGAGTCTTCCTGGCGCTGATATTGGGGCAGTAATTCGAGAAGAACGCGGTATTGGCTGTTAGTGCCGTAGATGGTGGAGACCAGCTGCGGGCCGAAGGCATCGTACAGCATGTTCGCGATGTTGTTCCAATCGACATTCAGCGCAGCGGCGCGATCGCGGTCAATGGTGATGCGGATCTGAGGATTCTTGATCTGGAGATCGCTGATCACATCCACCAGGCCGGGAAGTTTGCGGACCGCTTCTTCCAGCTTGGGTGCAACGCGGTACAACTCCGCGGTATCCGGTCCATACAGGGTGTAGTCATAGCTGGCATTGGAGTTGCGCCCGCCCACGCGGATGGCTTGCGGAATCTGCATGGAAACGCGCAGGCCGGGAATATTGGAAATGCGGGGCCGCACGCGGTTCACAATGTCGACCACGGTGGCCTTGCGTTCGCGCCGCGGCCTGAGATTGACGTTCAGGTTGGCCCAATTCGCCGAGCCGCCGCCGCCACCGGTGCGCATGAAAAAGCTTTCGATGTCGGGATCGCGGAGCACGATTTGCGCCACGCGCTCCCCGAACGCCCTCATCTGGTAATACGAGGTCCCCTGCGCAGCCTGCATGTTGACGTTGAACTGGTCGTTGTCCGTATCCGGAATGAAGCCTTTGGGGACGGCGACGTAGAGATACGCAGTTGCCCCGATCACGGCGAAGAACGCCAGGATCATCACCGGCCGGTGCTGCAGAACCCAATGAAGCGTGGACCCGTAGAGATCGCGTGTGCCGTCGAACCCACGCTCGATGCAGCGGTATAGGAAGCCGTGGCGTTCCGCCCGCGGCTCGCGCAGGAACCGGCTGCAGAGCATGGGCGTCAGGGTGACGGAGACCAGCCCGGAGATTAAAATGGCGGCGCAGATGGTCACGGCGAATTCGCGGAACAAGCGGCCCAGGATGCCCGACATGAACAGGATCGGGATGAAGACGGCCGCCAGCGACAAGGTCATCGAAATGATCGTAAACCCGATCTCCCGCGAACCCAGGATCGCGGCCATCACCGGCTTCTCGCCCTTCTCGATGTGCCGGACGATGTTTTCGAGCATCACGATGGCGTCGTCCACCACAAATCCGATGGACAGGATCAGCGCCATCATCGAAATGTTGTTCAAGCTGAAATTCAGCAGATACATCACCGAGAAGGTGCCGAGAATCGAAAAGGGCAGAGCCATCGCGGGAATGAGGGTCGCGGGCAGATTCCGGAGAAACACGAAGATCACCAGAATCACCAGGCCCAGCGTGGCGGCCATGGTGAACTGGATGTCCTGAAAGGCTTCGCGGATGTTCTTGCCGCGATCGCCGCGGATGATGAGGCGCGCGCTGGGTGGAATGATCCGATTGAAGGTGGGCAGCAGCGCGCGAATGCGGTCGATCACTTCCAGCGTGTTGCTCCCCGGCTGCCGGCTCACCGCGAGTTGCACCACCGGTTCGCCGTCTTTCGGAAAGCCGGCGCCGTACATGCGGGCGGTCTGTTTATCGTCCTCGACGCTATCGATGACGTGCGCCACTTCGTTGAGCCGCACCGGGGCTCCGTTGCGGTAGGCGATGATGATCGGACCGTAGTCGGCGGCATGCCGCAACTGGCCGTTAGCCAGAACGTTGTAGGCGACGTGCGGTCCGAACAGCGTGCCCGTCGGCAGGTTGACGTTCCAGTTTTGGATGGCGTTCTGTACTTCGTTGAGCCCGATCTGACGGGTAGCCAACGCGGTGGGATCCATTTGCACGCGCACCGCATATTTCGCGGAGCCCCACACCTGGACTTGCGCAACTCCCGGGATCATCGAGATCCGGGTTGCGATCATGGTTTCGGCGTATTCATCGACGTCCGACATCCGCAGCGTCGGAGAGGTCATTGCCATGTAGATGATGGGTTGATCACCCGGATTCTGCTTCTTGAACGACGGCGGAGTCGGCATGCCCGGCGGCAGCAAGGGCGTGGCCGCGGCAATTGCGGTTTCAACGTCCACCGACGCCCCATCGATATCGCGATCGAGATCGAAACTGAGCGTGATCTGCGTATTTCCCATGCTGCTCTGGGAAATCATCGAATCCAAGCCCGCGATGGTGGTGAACTGGCGCTCCAGAACCGTAGCCACCGAAGAAGCCATGGTTTCCGGGTTGGCGCCCGGCAGGCTCGCCTGCACCTGAATGGTGGGATAGTCAACCTGGGGCAGATCGCTGACCGGCAGCGCCCGGTAGGCTACTACACCGAACAGGGCAATCCCCGCCATCAACAGGCTGGTAGCGATCGGCCGTCGGATGAAACCCTCGGAGAACGTCACCTTAATCATTCGGCGCATCTCGGGCTCGCCAGGTTACCCAGGCCGCGTAGCTCTTTCGGAGCATGCCTCTTTTAAATGAAGGAGTTACGGGAACCAGGAGGTGAGCCGCGCAGCCTGTCCGTGGGGATTCGCCGGACAACGATGGGCCGATGTGGATCCCGTCTCCCGAGCCATATCGAATGACGGCTTGTTCGTGGCGGTTGGATCACTTCAACCTGATAACCAGAGGCTTGTTCACTATGTCGATTTCGGGCATATCGTCGAATACGGGCTCTTTCCAGCAATCCAACACAGATCCCGCTCCACAGTGGCAGCGGGTGTTGCAGGGCCGCGAGGATTTCACGTTGCTGGCACAGGCTTTGGAATCGGGAGATCTGGTCTCCGCGCAACAGGCGTTCGCAAATCTCCAGAGTCTGCGGCAGGGTTTGACCCCGATTGAAGTTCCGGTACAGGGCGACCTTGCCGCGCTCCGGGGACACGACCGTCGCCACCACGCCGGCTCGATCAGCCAGATCGGTACCATGATCGACGTGATGGCTTAACCCGACTGGTTTCCGGCCGCGTGCGCGGTCCGCGATATCATCGAAGCTGATGACTATCGCCGAGAAGATTCTGTCGGCAAAATCCGGCCGCGCGGCGGTGACGCCGGGCGAGATTGTCGATGCCTATCCGGACCTGGTGATGAGCCACACGGCCACCTGGCGGTCCGTCAGCGTCATGAAACGCATCGGCGCGACGAAGCTTTACGATCCGGAGCGGCTGGCGATCGTTCTTGATCACATCTCGCCGGCCAAAACCGAGAAGTACGCCGCCGACCAGCAGACTTCGCGCAACTTTGCCCGCGAGTACGGCATTCGTAAGTTTTATGACGTCGATGCCGGGATCGCGCACCTGGTGTTGATGGAGGCGGGACACGTTGCGCCGGGGGACTTGATTGTGGGGACCGATTCCCACTGCACGATCTACGGCAGCCTCGGCGCTCTCGGAACGGGAATCGGCTACACCGAAGTGACCTCCGTCTGGCTCACCGGGAAGCTGTGGATGAAAGTTCCCGAGAGCGTCAAAATCCTGCTTAACGGCCGCTTTGGGCCGGGCGTTTATTCCAAAGACCTGATGCTGTATCTCATCGGCAAACTGGGCGCCGACGGATGCAGCTACCAATCGGTTGAGTTTTACGGCAATGCAATTCCCGATTTGACGGTCTCCGAGCGGATGACCATGACGAATCTCGCGATGGAAATGGGAGTCAAGTGCGTGTTCGTGCCGCCGGACGGGAAGACGGCCGAATATTTGCGCGCCCGTTTGCCGGACGGGCGCTACCGTCCCGTATACGCCGACGCGGACGCTGTGTACAGTCGGGAAATTCCGGTGGATCTCGGTACGCTCCAGCCCATGGTGGCCTGCCCGCACGAAGTCGAGAACACGAAGGCCATCGGAGAAGTGACGGGCACGCACATCGACCAGGCGTTTTTGGGCTCCTGCGCCAACGCGAAATATGAAGACCTGGTGGTCGCCGCAAAGATCCTCAAGGGGCGGCGAGTGCATCCGGGGGTGCGGCTCATTATTACTCCCGGCTCGAAGAAGATCATGCTGGAGGCGATGAATAACGGCGTGCTGCAGACGCTGCTGGAGGCGGGCGGAATG
The DNA here is from genome assembly GCA_035295805.1 of Bryobacteraceae bacterium. Lineage (GTDB taxonomy): Bacteria > Acidobacteriota > Terriglobia > Bryobacterales > Bryobacteraceae > PSRJ01. Next base: position 6,699 of record DATGII010000025.1, read on the forward strand.
GTGACCAATCCCGGCTGCGGCGCCTGCGCGGGCGATGGAGGGATGCTGGCCGACGGCGAAGTGTGCCTCTCGACGGCGAATCGTAATTTTCTGGGCCGGATGGGCAGCGGGAAATCGTCGATTTATCTTTCGAGTCCGGCTACACTGGCGGCTTCGGCAATCAGGGGCGTCATCACGGATCCGCGGGAGTTCGAATAGTCATGGAAACCGCTATCCAGGGAAAGATCTACAAATTCGGGCATAACATCAACTCCGATGTGATCATTCCAGGCCGCTACCTGATCTATATCGACAAGGAGCGGCTGGGCCAGCACGCCTTCGAGATGCTCGGCGAGGATTTCGGGAACAAGCTGCGGAGCTATGACATCCTGGTGGCCGGCCGGAATTTCGGCTGCGGCAGCGCGCGCGAACAGGCGGCCACGGCGATTCAAGGCCTCGGGATCAAGGCGGTGGTGGCGTGCTCGTTCGCGCGCACCTTTTACCGCAATGCGATCAATGACGGCCTGCCGATCGTGGAATGCCCAGCTTTGTATGAGGCGGTATCGGAGGGCGACGAGATCCGCATCGACCTCGGCGCGGGGAAAATCGTCCACGCCGGCAAGGAGCACGCTTTTCCGCAGGTGCCCGAATCGGTTCGCAGGATTCTCGAGCTGGGCGGCCTCGCCGAGTATCTCAAAACGCAACTGTCGCGTTAAAGAAGCGAGCGCGGGTCGGTAATCCGGCCATTCAATGCCGCCGCTGCCACAGTCAGCGCCGAGCCGAGATAGTGCCTGGCTTTAGGATGCCCGTTGCGGCCTGGAAAGTTGCGGGCCTGGTTCGAAACCATGACCTCGTCTTCAGCGAGCGCGCCCATATTGAACGCCTGGTTGGACCCGGCGCTGGGCGGGAAGATGTTGGCGCCCGCGTCAAACAGGGTTTCGATGAGGCCTTCCTGCAAAGCGGCGCGAAAGATTCCGCGGGACGCAGGCACCACCTGCAGGCGCACGCCCGGATGGACTTTTCGGTTTTTGAAGACGGCTGCAAGCTGGCGAATATCGCAGAGGCGGCCGCCGGTGCTGCCGCCGACTTCGGCTACGTTGACCGGCACCCCCGCGACCCCTTCGACGGCCTGGACATTTCCCACGGCCGGCGGACACGCGATTTGCGGCTCGATCCGGCTCACATCAATTTCCAGGGTGTCTTTGTATTTTGTGCCGGGATCGTTGCGCGGCAGCTCGACATTTTTTTGATGCGAGAAGGAGCGGGCGAACTCGGCGGTCTTTTCGTCGGGATTCACATACCCGCATTTGGCGCCGATATCGATGGACATGAGCGGGAACAGCACCCGGTCCTCGACCGAGAGAGAGTCGATATAGGGGCCGGCATACTCGAGAGCCTGATAAACCGCGCCGTCTTCGCCGATGCGGCCGACCATGTGCTGGGCGATGTCCCGCGCGCCGACACCGGGACGGGTGTGGCCGCGGAAAATCACTTGCCGCGTCTCCGGGACGCGGAACCATCCCTGGCTGCGCGCGAAGCCGAGCGCCGCCATCGAATTATTCCCAACCCCGGTGGCGAAAGCGCCGAGCGCACCATAAATGGGCGTATGGGAATCGCATCCGATGATCACCTGGCCGGGCGCCCACAGTCCACTTTCGATCACGGCATGGTGCACGCTGCCGCTGCCGGAATCCAAAACGTGGCGGATGCCGTGGCGCGCGGCGAAGCGCCGCACATTGGCCAGCGTTTCCGCCGCGAGCTGCGTGGCCGGCGAAAAATTGTGATCAAAAACGAAAACGATCCGCAAAGGATTCTGGATCGCGCCGTTTTCCATCTCCGTCTCGAGCACCTTCATGACCATGTTGGAGCTGATATCGTGCATGACCATGAGATCCACGCCGGCCACGACCACATCGCCCGGCTCGACATGCTTACGGCCGCTGGCGCGGGCCAGAATTTTTTCGATCACGTTCATAGCAGCTGGGCCCCCTGCGGCGCTCGAAGGTAGGTGTCGCCGTGAAATACGCGAACTCCGCCGTGCGCGGTCTCCCAGCGTGCCGCGAAGAGGGCGCCTTCACCAAGTTCGTACGGGTACGGCCCGGCAAGCGTTTCGAGGTAGGCATCGCCGGGCAGGTCGGAGACCTGCGCCGCGGGGCTGCGAATGATCTTGATCCAGTGACCTCTGTATTCGAGGGCCAGCGAAATGGAGAATGTGCTGCCTAGCTTTTCGCCGCGCGGTGGCGCCGGCGGAGTCCGGCCATTGGTCAGGAGAATCACCAGGTCTTCGGCCCCGGCACGCCGGAATTTGCGCTCCAGCAGGCCCGTAAAATCGTGATCGAATAATCCCACGCCGCGCATCAGCTCTTCCTTGAGACCGTCGCGGGCCATCATTGCCGCACGCCGGTACATCGACAATTCGGGTTGGTCGGGGAGAGCCGGCAGCGAAATATCCTCGACAGCAACGCCCTTTCCGATCGGCGTGTATAGGTCGCTGGGGAACGCGCGAAAATCAAGGGCTCCGATCCGCGTCCAGGCGCGCTCCGCGCAAAGCTGCAGAAGCCGCTGCGGCAGATTGGGGCTGGGCAGGATCTCGTCGAGGATGGTCACCGAGCGGATCCAGGGATAGACCCGCGGCGAGAGACCGCACAACAGCATGGGCGGCGTTTCACGCGGGATGACGAGCAGCGCGCGGTTCCAATACGGCATGAAATTACAAAAATGGCGCACGCGGTTGGAGCGCCAGATGTCGGTGTAAACAACCAGGGCGGGCAAGTCGCGCTCCGCCAGGCGGCGGCGCGCCGCCTCCAGCCGCGCGTCAAATGCCGGCCGCGGCAACTCGGTTTGATTCCAGGTAATCCAGCCCCGCTTCACTTTTGAAACAGCTTCCTTTCCGTGTGATTGAGCGCCTCACAGCCGTTCGCGGTCACGACCAGCGAATCGCCGAACACCATGTAGCCGGAGAGCGGCAGATACGTGTTCGGGTGCGCGATCAGAGTCATCCCTTGCTTGACGGTGTAATTCACGTCCTCGAGAATGTACGGATTCTCGTCGCAGTGCAGGCCCAGGCCGTGGCCGCGGACGCGGGTGTACTTGGGGCCTGTGTATTCGCCGTAGCCGTACTTGCGGAACACGTCATTTTGGACGCGGGCGACGTCGGCGATATTGACGCCGGGCCTCAGAAATTCCTCGGCTGCCTTTTGCGCCTCGGAAAAGATGGCAAACGATTCCCGCTGCTTCGAATTTGGCTCGCCGAGCACCAGAGTCCGGCAGATCTGGGCCCAGTAGCCGTCGACCTGCGGCGTCAGCTCCGTTGTAACCGAATCGCCTTCGCGAAATTCGCGCTCGGTCGGCGGCTTCATTCCCGTCACCTCAGTGCCGCCTGAAGCAATCAGCATGAAGTTGTCTTCGGCGCCGTTGGCTTTGAGAAAGGCTTCGACTTCCGCCACCAACTCGTATTCCTTCATTCCTGGCTCGATGGCGCCGGCGAAATGCTCGTAGCCGCGATCGGCCAGTTGGGCGGCCTGGCGCATCCGTTCCATCTCGCGCGGCAGTTTGATGCGCCGGATCTCCTCTACGTCGAAGGTTGCCGACACAGGGTTGGAGAACGCCTGTACGAACCGCGCTTCCATCATCTCCATACCGGCGATCGCCACCGGCCCGCCGCGCCGCGCCAGTTGCTCCAGGCCGGCCCCGAAGCCCGCCGCAGCAGGGCAGTCCATCACCAGTTCGGCATCCCAGGGATCCGACATCACGGCCTGCACTTCGCCCGAACGATGAATTGCAGCCGCGGCATGCGGTCCTGAAAAATTGATGTTGATCACGGAGCGGAAGAAATCCTTGCGCCAAGTATGGCCATAGAGCAGCAGCAGGTCCCAGCCGCGCTCCGCCATCAGGTCCTTCATCTGGGACAGCCGGTCTCGATTCAGCATTAGGGCGATACATCCTCCAGGAACCACTCTGTCGGAATTTCCCGGCCGAGCCCCATCGATCGCGCCTTTCGGAGCACGGCCGCTCCCAGTGCCGCGAACTGCGTGCCGGCTCCGGTGTTATTGTTGAAGACCGTGATCTCGCCGGGACTTCTGCGGCCGGCCGCCTTGCCCGCCACCAGGTCTTGGACTTCGAGGATGGAGTCCCAGGTCTTGATTCCCTTTTGCGCCACTTCCCAAACATCGGGCGATTGATCGAGCCGCGCGACTTCCTTCGAATGCACGACGTACAGATCGGCGCGGCGAATGGTCTCGTCGTCGATTTCGCGGCGCTTGTTGCTGGCATCGGATCCGCCGATCGAGCAGACGTACATGCCCTCTTCCACCAGGCGCCCGTCGAAAACAGCATCCCACGCCGCCGTCGCCGCCTGCACGAACTCGCTGCCGGTCACCGCCTTGCCGGGTGCATCCACGGCCTCCACCGGGCGATCCAGTTGCGCACTCTTTTTGCGGCAGAACTCGCGGCAGTGGTCCTGATTCGGGCTGTACACCTTGACCCGTTCGAACGGAAACAGGTGGCAGAGAAAATCGATGTGGGCGTCGGCCTGCCAACCGCTGCCGAACAGGCCGAGCGTCCTCGGTTTTTCCGGCGCCAGGTACTTGGCGCCCACGGCGCTCAACGCGGCCACGCGCAATTTCTGAATCACGCCGTCGGGCATGAACGCGACCGGCTCGATTTTTTCGATATCGAACAAGATCACCAGACCGCAGTACCGGTTGCCGGTCGCGACCGGCAGGATCCGCCGCCTCTTCACGCCCGCGGTATACGAGAAGCCGGCCATGTCGGAGGTGATGCGCAGCGCCCATACGCCGCCCGAGGCGCCGCTGCCTTCCTGCGATTTGAACCGGTAACGGAATCCGGGATGCTCTCTGGATTCCACCGGCATGTAGGTCTGACTGCGCGGCCGGTTGATGGCCTTGCCTTCGGCAAGTTCGCGGTAGATTGTCTCGGTGGCCGCGATTGCGTCTTCGGCCGTGAGCGCGCGCTCCACGTCCTGGTTGCTCAGTAGGAGGCTCATTTTCCGGCCGGGAAGAAACGGGACCCGGTTTTCAACAGCGGAATCAACCCGCCGGCCTGCACCATTTCCAGCAGGAACTCCGGCGGCGGCGCGCCGCGCAGCGATTTGCCCGATGTCAAGTTCTCAATGGCGCCGCCGCGGATGTCGACGCGAACGTGGTCGCCGGTCTCCACCAGACCGTGGACGCCGGGCACTTCCAGCAAGGGCAGGCCGATTTCATGCCCGTTGCGGTAAAACGTGCGCGCAAACAACTCGCACACGATGGCGCTGATGCCTGTGGCCTTGAGCGCCTTGGCCGCGATGGCGCGTCCCGACGAGCATCCGAAATTCCGGCCCGCGACCAGGATATCGCCCGGCTGCACGCGTTTGGGAAATTCCGGGTTGGCGGTTTCCAGAACGTGCCTCGCCATCTCTTGAATCCCGCGCAAGGTGATGGCGGTGGGCGTGATCAGGTCGGTCGGGATGTTATGACCAAACTTCCAGCATGTGCCTTCGAAGATCAAGTTTGCTGTTTGCTCCTTATCCAAATGGTTCAGGCGAGAGACGCTTTCGATTGCAGCGCCGGTTGGCTGGCGGCGCGGGTTTGCCGGCCGCTCACCAGCAACAGCAGCAGTCCGGCGCACGCTAAAACCAGATCGAGGCTGAACGGCAACGCGTAACTGCGCGTGCGATCGAACAGATAGCCGGCCAGCAAGCCGCCGCTCGCGGTGCCGAGCCCGAAAAACACCAGCAGCAGACCCATCGCCGCTCCAACCTGACGAGTACCGAAATATTCAAAGATGATGGTGGGGGATGCGTTAAAAATCCCGCCGTAGCCGAATCCGAAAATCACCGCGACCGGGAAAATCACCGCCGAGGCCGGAGCCACACTCAGCACGCCCGCCACTCCGATTCCGACGTAGAGGACGCTGAGCATCATCGCGAGGCGCGCGGAGAAGCGGTCGGCCGTGGCCCCGCTCAGCAGCTTTCCCACGGCGCTCGACCAGATGGCCACACTTAGCGCCAGCGCGGCACGCGGAGCCGCCACGCCCTGCCCGGTCAGATACAGCACCAGGTGCTGCTGAATCGCGAGCATGGCGTGCGCCGCGAAGAACAGGCTGACGCCGAAAATCCAGAACATCGGCATGTGGAGCAACTGTCGGGTGTTAGGCGCAGTTCGCGCCTGCCCGCGCGAAATTTCGCGGGAAGGCGCCGGCGGCCGCCCGGCCGTAGCCAGCGTCAACAGGAACGGAATCACGAGGCAGCATGCCAGGAACACGAAAGCTCCAGAAATGCCCCGTTCGCGAATTTGTGTGGTGGCCAGCAGCGGCGCGACGCCGCCCAACCCGATGCCCGCATTAACGAAACCGACCGCGATCCCGCGGCGATGCGCGAACCAGGGCGCCACGAGTAGCGAATTCGGCAGAATCGAGACAGCCGACGTCGCCAGTCCCAGTAAGATGCAGAACGCATAATACTCGGCGAGCGATTTCGTCAATGAAAGTAATGCCAATGCGAGCGCGCCCAGACATATGCCGCCCAACAGGACTACCTTGGGTGAGTACTTGTCGGCTAGCCATCCTACCACCGGAGACATGACTCCGATTAACAACAGAACGATGGAGCCTCCCCCGGCCACACTGGCCCGATCCCACCGAAAGGCTTTCACCAGCGCCGGGTAAAACACCGGTAGAGAAAAAAGGCCGAACGAAAAAGCCACCGCCAACGTGCAAAACGAGCAGAATAGAGTAAACCAGGCTTGCAGCGGGAGCGACTTGGTCATCCGCGATTTTCCTCGTTTGACGGGTGTGCAGCGATTCTATCATACGGTCAGATCCGGCGATTTCGGTTGCTCCAGCGCTGAATTCTGGCTCATAATCGAATTACATTTGATACAGGCGAAAGATTTGACGGAAAGGCCCCGGTATGGTGTGTCCTCATTGTGAGCTCGCGCATCCCGCCGGAACCGCATCCTGCTCGCGATGCGGCCGGGCGCTGTCCCGGCCGGACGAGGAAGATACGCTCGGATTTGACACGGTGGACCTGTCGCCCGCCACGAGCAAAGCCGAGCCGCCTTCGGTGGTGGCCTCCGGCGTAATCACCCCCCCGCCGGTGCCGCCTTCCGAAGCGCGCACGGCGATTCATTTTTCCGGCGCGTTCTCCTTAACGCTCCAGCCCGGGACTGATTTTGGGCCTCGCTACCGCATCGAGTCGCTGCTCGGCGAAGGCGGCATGGGAACGGTGTACAAGGCCACTGACAAAGAACTCGGCCGCGTCGTGGCGCTAAAGTTAGTCCGGCCGGAGTATGCTTCCAGCCCGGCGGCGATGGCGCGCTTCCGTCAAGAGCTGCTGCTGGCCAGCAAAATCTCGCACAAGAACATTCTCCGGATTCACGACCTCGGCGATGCCGGCGGCATGAAGTTCATCACTATGGCCTACGTCGACGGCCAGGATCTCAGCCGGGTGATGGAAGCCGGACGGATGCCGCTCGAACGCATGCTGAGCTTCGCGCGACAGTTGTGCAGCGCGCTCGAGGCCGCCCATTCCGAAGAAGTGGTGCATCGCGACCTGAAGCCCAACAATATCCTCATCGACAAGGCTGACAACGTATACGTGATGGACTTCGGCCTGGCGAAGTCGTTCGAGACCGAAGCCACCATGATGACGCGAACCGGTCAGATCCTCGGCACGCCGCGGTACATGGCGCCCGAGCAGGTGGAAGCCAAGCCGATCGACCATCGCGCCGACATTTACTCCTTCGGTCTGATTCTCTACGAGATGGTAACGGGCGAAATTCCGTTCCGCGCGGAAACCACGCTCCAGTTGATGTACCAGCGGGTCAATGAAACGCCGAAAGACCCGCGCACCGTGTGCCCCGATGTTCCCGAGTACCTGGCGAAAATCATTCTGAAGTGCCTGGAGAAAGACCCGTCCCGCCGCTACCAGAGCGCGCGCGAAATCCTGGCGGACATTGACGCGCAGAACGCACCCATAGTAAGCGGACCGGTGCAGGCGGCACAGACCATCAGCATCCAACTGCCCAAGCCTTCGCGGCGCTCCTGGTTTGCAGCCGGCGCCGCGGCGGTTCTGGCCCTCGCGGTTCTGTTTGCAATTCCTGCCACGC
>DATGII010000026.1:0-55238 GCA_035295805.1 Bryobacteraceae bacterium
TTGACTGACCACCTGAGACATTTCGGTCTTCGAGGTATCGACGATATCGGCATCGGCATTGACGGTCACGGACTCCTGCGTGGTCTGGAGCGGCATGGTGAGATCGACCGTCAGAGTCTGGCCGACCTGGAGCGTAATTCCGGTTCGGACGACCTTGGCGAAGCCGGTCTTGGATGCCGTAATCTCGTAACGGCCGGGCTGCAGGAATGGCGCCGTATAGATACCCACTTCGTTGCTGGACAGCGGCAGCTCCGTACCAGTATCGAGGTTCTTAATAGTGACCGATGCACCCGGGACGACAGACCCGTTAGGATCGGTAAGCGTCCCGGCGACCAGCCCGGAGCCGGTGATCTGGCCCCAAGCAGCGCCTGCCAAAATCAAAACCAGAATCATCGCCGTAAGAAATCTTGCGGCAAACCGGGGAAGTAATGAATGATAGTGGCGCACGAGTGTTCTCCTCTCTACACACACGTATACACGCAACGATATTTAAAGAAGGCTTTCAGGCCGCCCGCAGACCCGGCGGACGGACAACGCATCAACGCAAACCAAGCGATTCGGATACGAACAGGATAACCGAATTCGGTTACAAGTGCATGTAAAAAACTAGATTTTCGCCTTCGGATAGCGCTTTTGCATCCAGGCCACGAATTTTTCCGGCGCAGCCATCGTGGAGAGGCGCCCCTGACGGACCAGCGCCCAATCGGCGAACTGGCCGCTCTGCTTGATTTCAGCCAGAGTCGTGGGCGGGTCCAATCGGCCGCGAAACGCGAGCTCGACGACGGCGGACTTGGAGTTTTTGGAATCCGGCCGCGGCTCCGATTCCACGGAGGCCAGTCCAACGATGCCCGACACGCCGCCGCTGTGATACACGAACACGCGATCGCCGGGCTTCATGTCGCGAATGGCGCGCACGGCCTGAGGGTTGGTCACGCCATCCCACACGGTCTTCTTTTCGCGCTCGAGGTCGTCGATCGAATAAGTCTCGGGATCGGTCTTGGCAAGAAAGTAGGCCATGCGTACAAATCTAACTGATCAGGCGCGCCAATCCATAAGCCGCTGCCGAGGCGAGGCCGCCGATGGCTACCGTCTGCAAGCCGCCGCGCCAGGGCGGGATGCCGGTCAGCCTGCCTTTGACATAGCCGAATGCGAATAACGCCACCAGCGTAACGGCGACGGAAATGCTCAATGCCGGGTACAACTGCTGCATCGCCATATAGGGCGCCAGCGGGATCAGCCCCCCAACGATATAGGAGGCGGCAATGGTGACGGCGCTATTGCGGGCGCGCTTCGGATCGGGTTCTTCAAATCCGAGCTCGAATCGCATCATGAAATCGACCCAGCGTTTTTGGTCGGAACAGATGGCCGTCACTACCGGGGCCAGATCCGCTTCGCTCATTCCATAGTCTCGGAATACGTCGGCAACTTCTTCGGTTTCTTTTTCGGGGATCTCGACGGTTTCGCGGATCTCGCGCGCGCGTTCGGCCAGGTAATGATCGCGATCCGTTCGCGCCGCAAGGTAGCCGCCCAAACCCATCGCGATCGAGCCCGCCGCGACCTCGGCCAATCCGGCAATCACCACGATGGTGGTGGAGGAAACGGTTCCGGAGAGGCCGGCGGCCAGAGCGAACGGGACTGTCAACCCGTCGGCCATCCCGATGACCACGTCACGAACCGTTTCCGAAGCCTCGAAATGGCTTTCGACATGCGGCGCAGTAGGCATAAGCCCTTAGGATCGCATGCCGCGGGAATCCGGTTCCATCGTCAATCTGTGCGTGGCCATCCATCCGACCAGCATCCGAACACCGGCGCGCTTTTGAGCGCACCTGGCAGGGAGTAGACTATATGGAGTATCGATTTTTCGGAATCTCACTCTGAGGAGGAAGCCATGTACAAAGCAATCCTGGCGCTTGCGTTGACGGCGGGTTTCGCCGGCAGCGTAATGGCCGCGGAGTATAAGGGGTACATCATTGATGAAAAGTGCTCGAAGGTCGCCAGCATGAAGGGCGATGCTGATTGCGCGAACAAATGTATAAAGGCCGGATCGCCTGCGGTTCTGGTTTCCGACAACGGCAAGGTCTACAAAATTGCGAACCAGGATAAAGTCGTGCCTCTGGCGGGCAAGGAAGTCACGATCAACGGCAAAGCCAAGGGCGACACGATCACGGTCGACAGCGTAAAATAACATTCCGCGGGAGGCGCGGGCCGGCGCCAGGACCGGGCCTCCCCCAGTTCCTCTCCTTACTTCTTCGACAGACTTCTGCTTTCCAGACCGTGGCGGTTGGGTCATATCACCCAGGTTGAGCGCGCCCCGGAAGTTACGTCGTTGATAATCCAGGGTTTTGCTTTGGAATCCGGGATGCATCACCATCTTCATTCAAGGCACGCCTATGTTCCGATTCGATCAGCTGATCCGCCGCGACATGATCGTCCGTGACGTGAAACAACGTCATCCCAACACCGTTCCCGTTTTCGAGCGGCTCCGGTTTCACCCGGTCTGCGATGATTGTGATATCGGAACCGTGGCGCGCAAGAATGGCCTGAGCATTCCGGACGTTTTGAATGCGCTGAATGACGCCGCGTTCGGACCGCAGGCGGAAACGGGGGAACATGCAGATCACTAAACCGACCCGCAAACCGGTCCATGGAAGGACGGCGAACGCACTGGACGTGTTCTTCTCGCCCAAGAGCGTCGCCGTGGTGGGAGCCACGGAAAACGTGGGCAGCGTAGGCCGTACCATCCTCTGGAACCTGATGACCAGCCCCTTCGGCGGCACGGTCTTTCCGGTAAATCCCAAACGCGCGAGCGTGCTGGGAGTGAAGGCATATCCATCGCTCTCGGACATTCCCGAACCGGTGGACCTGGCGGTGGTCGTGACGCCGCCGCCGTCGATTCCGGGCATCATCCGCGAATGCGGCGAAACCGGGGTGCGTGGGGCCGTGGTGATCTCCGCGGGCTTCAAAGAAGTGGGCCCGGCAGGCGCCGCGCTCGAGCAGCAAGTGCTCGAAGAAGCGCGCGCCGCCAAAATCCGCGTGATCGGACCGAACTGCCTGGGCGTGATGTGTCCGCTGACGGGCTTGAATGCCACGTTTGCCACTACCATCGCGCGGCCAGGCTCGGTCGGCTTCATCAGCCAGAGCGGCGCGCTGTGCACGGCGGTGCTGGATTGGAGCCTGAAAGAAATGGTGGGCTTCAGCGCGTTCATGTCCATCGGTTCGATGGTGGATGTCGGCTGGGGCGACCTGATCTACTACCTGGGCAACGATCCCAAGACGCGTTCCATCGTCATCTACATGGAATCGATCGGCAACGCACGCTCCTTCTTGTCGGCGGCGCGCGAGGTGGCGCTGAACAAGCCCATCATCGTAATCAAGCCTGGGCGCACTGCTGCCGCAGCCAAGGCGGCGGCGTCGCACACCGGCTCCCTGACGGGCAGCGATGAAGTGCTGGAAGCCGCCTTCCGGCGCGTCGGCGTGCTGCGAGTGAATACCATCGCCGACATGTTTTACATGGCGGAGGTCCTTTCCAAGCAGCCGCGTCCAAAAGGGCCGCGGCTGACGATCGTGACCAATGCGGGCGGGCCGGGCGTGCTGGCTTGCGACGCCTTGATTCAAGGCGGCGGCGAACTCACCGAGCTCTCGCCGGAAACCACCGAGGCGTTCAACGCCGTGCTGCCTCCCACGTGGAGCCACAACAATCCGGTCGATATCATCGGGGACGCATCGCCGGAGCGGTATGCCAAGGCGCTCGAGATCGCCGCCAAAGACCCGAACAGCGATGGCATGCTGGTGATTCTTACACCGCAGGCCATGACTGATCCCACCCGCATCGCCGAGCAACTGAAGCCGATGGCCAAGCTGGAAGGCAAGCCGGTGATCGCCAGCTGGATGGGAGGCGTGGACGTGGCCGCCGGCGAGCAGATCCTGAATCACGCCAACATCCCTACGTTTCCATACCCGGACACTGCGGCGCGCGCATTTAATTACATGTGGCGCTACAGCTACAATCTGCGCGGGCTCTACGAGACGCCGGCGATGGCGGAGGATTCGGGCGATTGGGTCCCGGACCGGAAATCGGCCGAGCAGTTGATCCGCAAGACTCGCGAGGCGGGGCGGACGATTCTCTCGGAATTCGATTCCAAACAGGTGTTGAGCGCATACGGAATTCCGGTGGCCCGCACGCTGATTGCCCGGACCGAAGCGGAGGCGCTGGAGGCAGCCGATGCCATTGGCTACCCCGTGGTATTGAAGCTGTATTCGGAAACGATCACGCACAAGACGGATGTGGGAGGCGTGCAGTTGAATTTGTGCGGGTGCGACAACGTCAAGCAGGCATTCCGCGCGATTGCGAAGTCCGTCGGGGAAAAAGCCGGTACGGAGCATTTCCAGGGCGTGACGGTGCAGCCGATGGTCCAGCTGAAAGACGCCTACGAGCTGATCATCGGTTCCAGCCTGGATCCGCAATTTGGCCCGGTGCTGCTTTTCGGCGCCGGCGGGCAACTGGTCGAAACATTCCGCGACCGCTCGTTAGGGCTGCCGCCGCTCAACACGACGCTGGCCCGCCGCATGATGGAGCAGACCAAAATCTACAAAGCGCTGAAGGGCGTGCGCGGACGCAGGCCGGTGGACCTGGCCGCCCTCGAAGTGCTGCTGGTGCGCTTCAGCGCGCTGGTGGCCGAGCAGCGGTGGATCAAGGAGATCGATATCAATCCGCTGCTGGCGTCACCCGACGGGCTGATGGCGCTGGACGCCCGGATCGTGGTGCACGGGCCTGAGGTCATCGAGTCTCAGGTTCCGAAGACCGCCGTCCGCCCGTATCCCACGCGATACGTTTCGCCGTGGACCATGAAGGACGGGACGGCGCTGCTCATCCGGCCGATTCGCCCCGAAGACGAGCCGGCAATGGTGCACTTTCACGAGACGCTCTCGGAGCGCAGCGTGTACTACCGCTACTTCCACCTCATCAATCTGGAGCAGCGCACCACGCACGAGCGGCTGACGCGCATCTGCTTCATTGACTACGATCGCGAAATGGCGCTGGTCGCCGAGCGCCGCAATCCCTCGACCGGCGAAAGCGAGATCCTCGGAGTGGCCCGGATGAGTAAGGTGTTCGGGGCCAACGAGGCCGAAGTGGCCGTCCTGATCAGCGACGCGTGGCAGGGCCGCGGTCTGGGCAAGGAACTGCTCTCGCGCCTACTGATTGTGGGCGCGGATGAAAAACTCGATCGGCTGAAAGCTGATATTCTGCCCGACAACCGCGACGTGCAGCGGCTTTGCACCAAGCTCGGTTTTTCGCTGAAGCACCTGCCGGACGAAGACGTGGTGGAGGCGGAGTTCAAACTCTGAGTGAATCCGGTTAGCTTCCCAGCTCCGCGGGGTTGGTGGTGCGCAGTTCCAGCCAGCCCTGCTGCGGGATTGCATCAATCGGCAGGCCGGTCTGCCAGAGCGATAGCTGAAAGCGAACACCCGCATTCGGAGGAACGCCTAGCGCTTCCAACGCGAAGCGGGCCTCGAAAACGTGCCCCAGGGCACAGTCCACTGCCGACGCCGCGCCCACCGCAAGCTGCATCTCTTTGACCTGGGCCGCACCGCGCGCGAACGCAAACGACGTACGGCTGGGCGGCCTGCCATCGCCGGATTCGAGCGTCACGCGCGCTTCCATGCCGTCGAGATCCCGCTCGCCGCCCGGGGAAAAGTCCACGCGCAGGTAGAAATAAGTCCCGTCGGTGCCGTACTGCACTTCCTGAATCAGGAATTTATTCCCATGCATGGAGCCGGATCTCGTATCCACGTGATATGTGCCGGCGCCAATCCATTCGAAGTAGGAAGTCACCTCCCCATCGATCACGGGAGTGATCGGCCCGGTCGATTCAATCTGCACCGCCGGGACCGTTATGCGCAGGATGGGCCGCGACAGCTCCTCCGGCGGCGCGAGATTCAGGAACCGGTAGACGTTGGCGAGATGGCTGCGGTAGAGCTGATCGAATTCGATGCGGTTGGCGGAATCGTGTTCGGGGCCATACCACCAGCACCAATCACTGCCTTCGGAGATCAGGATCTCCTCGAACGCCAGGCGGCGCCGGTCCTCCGGAACGTTTGTGTTCGCGTCAAAGGTCTGGCGCGCACGCAAGAGCTGCGCCCAGGCTTGATTGTCTTCCTCGGCTCCAATCCACACGTCGAAATTGGCGTTGATCCAGGAACCGGGGAAAATGTGATCCAGCGGTTCCGGCTGCATCAGACGCAAGCCCTCACTGACAGTCACCGACTTCATTTTCGGATCCCCGGAGATCCGCCGGTATAGCTCGCGCAGGAATGGGCGGCCGTTGCCGTAGTAATATTCCCAGGCGTTTTCGCCATCCAGAATGATGGGTACGAGGGCGTCCCGGCCCGCGGCTAGGATACCGGCGCAGTTCTGGCGGATGCGGTTCAGAAAATCATCGGCTGCGGCGCCAGCGTCCATTTTCGAGTACACGAACCCGATCAAGTCGCTCATGTAATGGTCGCGGAAAATCATGTGCAGCTGCCGGTTCTGTTGCCGCCAGAGGTAACTCCGGTACAGTCCCTCTACGCCCACCGCCCGTCCGAGGGTCCGGTTGAGCACGCCGCTGTCGGTAGCTGCCCACTGGAAGCCCAACTCCGCGGCGATCGACAAAGCCTCATCGGAAACCGAGCCTTCCGACGGCCAGAGCCCCACGGGGGCCGTGCCGAAATGCCGCGCTACATATTCGCGCGCCAGCGCCAACTGTTTGCGCGCGTCCTCGGGGTAGCGGAAGCGCGGCGGGAGCGGCACGTTTGGATGTGCCATGCTGGCGATCTCCGAATCGCAGATCAGCGGCAGGATCGGATGATAGTACGGCGTGGTCGAAATTTCGATCTGCCCGGTAGCGGCCAGCTTCTGGTATTCAGGCATTACCTTGCCCACGATTTCGCGCTGCTTTTCACCCATGCGCGCCTGATCGGCCAAGGTAAAATCCCGCCCGCGCTCGATCCACTCACGCACTTGCGGATCCTGGGCCTGGAACTCTTCATCGAACCAGGCGAGCTGTGACCACATCTGCAGATCACGAAATTCCTGCACACCCAGCAGACTTCGCGAGGCGGACCCTTTTTGCGCTTGCCAGGTATTGAAGAGTTCGCCGTACCTCGGATAGCGGTAGATCATGCGCTGGGGATCGGAGTAGAACGAATGCCGGAGCAGAAAGGCCCGGTCATCATCGGTCAGCTCTTCGGCCGGCTTGAGAGCCATCTGCAGGAACGGGTCGGCGGCTTCCCCGGCCGCGTACTCCAGAACCTGCGCCATCATCGACGGCACCAGATTGAATGTCTGGCGGATGTTCGGAAACTCCTCCAGGATTCGGACCATGCCGTAGTAGTCCTTGAGCGCATGCATTCGCGTCCACGGCAGCTTGTATTCCCCGGTCGTCAGATCCTTATAAAAGGGCTGATGCATGTGCCAGAGGAAGCAGAGATAGGTCTGGGGCATCGCGGTTGTCAGCGGGAGAAATAGCTGCGCACCGGCGGCGGGGGAGGACTCCGGCGAATAGCACGCCAGAGGATCGCGTTCAATTCATCGTCATCGGCCTGGTCGGCCTCATCGAAATCCATGCGTAACGAAGCCTGCGCGCCCGGCGCATTCGAAGGGTTTCGCTGATCGAGAGCGATGCGCGGTCTTTCGGCCGCATACGGCGCGGGGTTCGGCGTGTTCTGAAAAACCGAGCTCATGGCGCGGGCGCCGGCATCGAAATCGGTCATGGGGCGCAGTCCGAGCAGGAATTCCATGGTCCGCAGCATCGATGTGGTGTTATAGAGCGTGCTGTCGACTACGTGCCGCTTGACAAAAGGCGAGATCACGAAAGCCGGCGAGCGATGCGAATCGACGTGGTCCGGGCCGTTTTGCGCATCATCTTCCAGAACGAAGATCGCGGTCGAGCCCCAGAACCGCGAATGACTGACGCCATCCACGATCATCCCGAGCGCGCTGTCGTTGTCCGCCACCGCCGATTGCGGAGAAATCGCGCCCGGCTTTGTGCCGGACGTGTGATCGTTGCCAAGCCGCATGATCATTAGTCGCGGCATGCTCCCCGATTTTTCGTCTTCCGCCAGCTCATTGAGAAAGGTTTTGGCACGCTCGACGTCGGGATAATCCGTGTCGAAACTCCGGTAGTAGCGGTTCGTGTTCTTCGCCAGCACCGGATCGCGGACGCGCCCGACCTGCTCTGCCCCGATCGCGGCCTTTTCCTTGTTGTCGACGAAATAGCCGAAATTGCGAAACGAAAGCCCGGCCGCCGCGGCATTAGTCCACAGATACCCGGCCGGCGGCGTCGCCGCCGGCTCCTGTCCCTCGAAGTCGTACGACTTGCGGCGGCCGGCATACTGGCTGGGCCACAGCTTCACGACGTAGTCGTTGGCGATCGCCGCCGTCGACCAATGGTGGCCTTCCGCGCTCACATCAGCGTTCACATAAAAGTTATCCAGCAGCACAAACTCGCGCGCCAGCTTGTGGTGATTGGGGGTGACGTTCTCGCCGAATAAGACGAGCGACGGGTCGCCGTTGCCTTCCTTCATGTCGCCCAGCAGCTGGTCGTAGGTGCGGTTCTCCTTCACGATATAAATGACATGTTCAATCGGCGGTAGCGTGCTGGTCTGGTCCAGCTTGGCGTCGGTATACGCGCTGTTGGTGAGCGTGGTCTTGGTCCAGGCTGCGAGTTGATCGGTCGTGAATGGGTCAATCCACGACGCCGTGCCGGTCTGCATGCGTGCTACGTAACCCGGCCCGTCGCTCTTGGCGGTCTTGGTCGGATTCGGACCGTTCGGATTCGGATACGAGCGCACGCCCTTGCCGTTCAGCACCACCACCGATTGGTTCGCAAGCACGCGCACCGCGGTCGGATACCAGCCCGTCGGAATGAAACCTTCCACCAGGCTGCGATCTTGCGAAACATCCACCACCGCAACCGCATTGGCATCGGAGCACGCTACGTAGAGATGATTGCTGTCGGGACTCAGCCCCAACGCGGACGGCGTCATCCCCAGCGGCTGCCGCGGCGTCATCGAGATGTTGATGCTCTCGACGAGGCTCAATTCCTTTCCCGCCGTAATCCCGACCGCGTAGACGTTGTTGGTATTGGCCGCCGCCACAAAGAGGCGCGCGGCATACGGCGCAGGCTGATCCGCGGATTCCGGAGCGCCGTTGCGAAACACAATGTCGGTCGGATGCGCGCCGATCCGCAGGGTACCGAGCACGGCTCCCGTCGCCGTGTCGTAGTGACCCAGAGAACCGTCTGCCCAATGCGTAACGAAGAACGATTTTCCGTCGGGATGAAACAGAATGCGGTACGGTCGCCGTCCCGTCTTGAAGCGCTCAATGACGGTTCCCGATTGTGGATTGATTACGAGGATCGAATCGCGGTACAGGTCGGCGGCATAAAGCAGGCGGCCATCCGGGGAAAACGCGACATCGCCGATGAAATCTCGGTCCGTAAGCTTATCGGGCGGCACGACCGCAAACGTGCGCGCCGCCTGCAGTGCGCCTGAAGAGAAGGCGAACTCGAAGACCGCGGCGCGCGCGCCTCCTCCGACGTAGACGCGATCGCCGCGCGGGGAAAACGTCAACCCGAGCCAGCCATCCGGCACCGGCACCGTCGCACTGACACGCCCTGACGTCGTCTCGATGACGCTGATCGAAGGCGGCTTGAAGCCGCCGTTCAGGATCAGCAGGTACTTTCCGTCCGGAGATACGGCCGAACTCATCGGCAGCGTGTCCAGCGGGATCTGCCGGCCCGCCGGATCCAAACGCCAGCCGCTATTCAGCAGAAACTTTCCATCCGGCAAGGGCCCGACCTGTTCCCGCGGCTGCGGTTGCGAGCCCAGACACACGGCCAGCAGGGTCAGCGCAAAAAGTGAGAGCCCGGTTTTCATGCCGACTCTCATTGTAGCGGCATAGCCAGCCGGGCGTGCCCGCAAGAGCACCCTCGGCCCGGCAGGCGCTAGAAAGTAATTCCAACGAGAAACTCAGCCTGGTCACGCTTTGTGTTTAAGATTCCGTTCGCATCCTGCAGGAGCGCCGAGCCCCAGCGCGTATAGCGCACTTCGGGAGAGATGTGCAAAAGGACGTGCACATCCAATCCGACGCCCACTACAACTCCTTCGGACACGTTCCGATGGAGTTCCGGAGGATTTTGTGTAAACGCCGACGATACCGAGGAAGCCGCGTTGCTGGCCGACTGCCTGATCCCGGTCAGAGTGTTCCAGGCAATTCCGGCGTCCACATAGGGCCGCACGACTTCTGTCGGAATGCGGTACTTGAGCAGTAGGGGAAACTCCCAGTTATTGCCCGTAGTCTGGCTGGTTGTAAACGTATTGTTCACGAAACCGCTGCCGTCATAGTGCAGCCGCCGGTACAACGCGTCGAATTCCACTCCGAAGCCCGCGGGCAAGCGCAGTTCGACCGTCGGACCCACGATGTAACGATTGGTGCTGCTGTTGTAATCAAACGTGCCGCTGTGCACGGCACTAACCAGGTTCGTCAAGGGAATACCGCCCTTGACCCCAAACCCCACCGGTTGCGAGAAGGCGCAAATAGCACCGAACAGGAACAATGTCAGTGTCCTCATGGTGGAAGTTACGCTCGTTGTCCGCGGTGCGTTTCGCCGGCGCAAACGGGTTCGTCGAGGAACTTACACTTGCAGTGTGAAGGATTCCCCGAGATACACTCGCTTGACTTCGGGATCACGCCCCAGCGCTTCAGGGCTGCCCGCGCGGAAGATGCGCCCGTTATTAATGATGTAGGCCCGGTCCGTCACAACCAAGGTTTCACGGACGTTGTGATCAGTTACCAAAATCCCTATGTTGGCGCGCTTCAATTCGAAGATGATGCGCTGTAACTCCAGCACCTGAATCGGATCGATTCCGGAGAACGGTTCGTCCAGCAGCAGAAAGTTGGGACTGATGGCCAGCGAACGGGCAATCTCGACGCGCCGCCGCTCTCCGCCCGAGAGCATATACCCTTGGCTGCGCCGCACTTTTTCCAGCCCGAGTTGCGTGAGCAACCGCTCCATCGTCTGGCGCCGCTCGTGCGCATTCAATCGCAACGTCTCGAGGATGGCCAGCAGATTCTCTTCGACCGTGAGCTTGCGGAACACGGAAGCTTCCTGCGGCAGATAACTGATGCCGCGGCGCGCCCGCTGATACATGGGAAGGTCGGTGATGTCTTCATCGTCGACCACGATGCGGCCCGAGTCAGGGCTGATCAAGCCGACAATCATGTAAAACGAAGTCGTCTTGCCGGCGCCGTTCGGCCCGAGCAGGCCCACAACCTCGCCTTGCTGAACCGATACCGACACACCGTCCACCACGCGGCGACCGCGATAGGCTTTGGAAATTTCGCGCGTCTCGAGGGTGCTCATTAAAGCTTACTTGCGGCGGATCTGACTCTTAGCCGGTTGGTCTGTGGAGCCAACTACTTGCAGCCTATCATCGTTGGCAAAGTAGGTCAATTCAATGCCATGCGATTCGCCTTTCAAGCTGTCCACCAGCTGCGGCTTCCCTTCGCGAAGAATCACTTTCTCGTCGCCAGGAAAATATTCGGCGTGTTCCGCGGTGCCGGTGCGGGTGCGGCCCGGAATCGTCTGCACGATCTGCACGCCGCCTTCCGCAATCGCCTTCTCCAGGCGCGATTCGGCCGATGAATCGGCGAGAAACGCGCGCAGCTCGCGCGACTTCACGTGCAACCCGGGACGATCCAACTCGACGTTGCCCGTGTAATCGGCCAGCCGGTTTTCATCCGTATACACCAGGTGCGCCGCATGCACGATCGCCGGCACCGGCGCCGCCGATCTCTTCTCGTCATTCTTTGGTTGTTCCCAAAGGTTGCTGACCACGTTGCGATCGGCGACCAACATCTGCTTTTCCCGATCCACATCGATCACGGATGCCTGGATGCGGTTCGCGCCCTGCCAGAGCGTGACATTGCCTTCATAGTGGATCAGACGGTTGCGGTTGCTCGAAGCCATCTTGTTGGCTTGCGCTTCGACCGGTTCGTCGCCGGAAAGCATGCTGGAACCTTTCTTCGCATCCTGATCCGGTTGGCGGCTGGAGCGCACGCGCCCCTCTGCCGTGAAATTACCGGTGCGCTGATCGAGCCGGATGTGGTCGGCCGTGGTTGATCCCGTGGCATCCCAGACGCGCGCCCCGGTATCCAGCACCATGACGTTGGCATCGGAATCGAGCGTGGCCTTGGCCGCCCGCGCCTGCCGGTCGCCCTGCCGGTATGTGAATGCGCCCGACTGCTCCATCGTTGCGAGCCGGCTGCTCCCCGCATCAAAGTGCGCCAGCAGTTCCTGGCTCGCCGTCGCCGATTGCGCCACGTTGCGCCGCCGCTCGTCCGCGTTCGGATCGGTCAGCGTCTTGACGCTCTTGGCGTGAAAGGTCTCAATCCGGTTCTGCGCGCCGTAGGCAATCACCATGTCATTGCCATCGAGGGTGCGGTGATGCTGGGTAGGTAAGTTGGGAATGAACTCGATATTTCCCGGCGCGTGTGTCACCAGCGTAGCGATCTCACGCCCCCCGGGCCGCATCTGGATCGTGATGTTGCTGCTGCGCAAGATATGGGTTTCCGGGAGGTCGCGGCCGGCCACCGGCAGCGGCTTGGCTGTCACCACGCCGTCTCCTGTAGTCGCCACTTGCGACAACTCGCTCTCTCCATTTCCAGGCACAAAATCGAGGACAACGGTGGGCGCCGTGATCGTGGTCTCCGATCCGTCGGCGGCCGCCACCAGCTTTGCATTGCCCTTCCCGATGATCTTTTGTACCTGGCCGTTCTCGTCAAATGACATCGCCAGGAAGTCGGCCGCATAGCCGAGCTTGCGATTCGGGTAGTCCTCGGTACCGTGCGCCCGGTTCGTCATGACGGTTCGCAAAACGCCGTCTTCCAGGTGCAGGATCGAACCGTCGCCCTCCACCGCCGTCGGGCCTCGCGTCATCTTTCCCCACGCTGGCAGCAGAATCTCCGAGCGCGCCTCGTGATACGTCAGTTCCCCGGCTTCAATCTTCATCGGATCTGAATTCGGCCGGGTCGACCGCCAGTTCACCTCGACATCCTTCTTCATCTGCAGTTCGCGCGTGCTCGGATCGTAGCTGGCGCCCGTCGCCCTGCCGTCTCCGTTCCGGAACGTGAAGCTTGAGGGCCGGTCGGTTTCGGCGCGGCCGCTGTTGCTGTCGAACGTCACCCCCGAGGAACGGATCGAGACCAGGTCGGGCTTGTCGGGTTCGCCGGCCGGCACCCCCAAGGTGATTTCCACGTCGCCTTCCGAGTACAAACGATGTTCGTTGGAAAAGAAGGTGGCGGCCGCGCTCTTCACCAGATCGAAGTCGTCGCTGCACTTCTTATACAGCTTCAATCCGACGTTTTTGAGCTCGACGCGCGAGCTGTCCTTTACCTCGCGCGTTTCATCCGCCTCGATGTTGGCGGTCTTGCATCCTTTGGAATCGGTCTCGGTCCACCGCCAGTTGTGCGATGTGGAGTTCAGTTCCGGCGGCAGGGCGGCAGGTTTTGCCGGAGCCTGGTCTCGCAGAATCTTCTGTTGCGCTCGATAGGTGAAGCTAACGGCGCCGATGATCGCGGCCATCGCCACCAGCAACAGCCACCGCGCGCCTCGCATGGGAATACCTTCACTATACCGCGCGCCACGGGGCGGGTCTCCAAACTACACCGCACACCGCCCTTATGCCAACCGGCGAAGAAACCCTTAGCATAGCATTGTCAAGAAAAATTACTTGTTTGTTTACAACTACTTACAAGATTTTTCTAGCACTCCTAGCGAGAGTGTGCTAATAATATTTTTTCGGAAACACTCGGCATATCTTCGGTGCTTCCGTCGTAACCCAGACTACTTAAAAACTCATAACTGGAGGTTGAAACCCATGAACATTCGCCCGCTTTACGACCGGATCGTGGTCAAACGCGTCGAGCAAAAAGAACAGATGCAAGGCGGCCTGTACATCCCCGACAGCGCCAAAGAAAAACCGCAGGAAGGCGAAGTGGTGGCAGTCGGTAAAGGCAAGCGCATGGAAGACGGCAAGGTGATCCCGCTGGACGTCCAGCCCGGCGATCGCATCCTCTTCGGCAAGTACTCGGGCAGCGATATCAAGATCGACAACGAAGAGTACATGATCATGCGCGAGGACGAAGTCCTCGGCATTCTGGAAGGCCAGCCCAAGGCGGCCAAGAAAGCTTCCTAAGGAGATTCACAACAATGGCGAAACAAATTGTATACTCCGAAAATTCCCGTCAGGCGATTTTGCGCGGCGTCAACCAACTCGCTGACGCCGTGAAAGTGACGTTAGGTCCCAAGGGCCGCAACGTCGTTCTCGAGAAAAAGTTCGGCGGCCCGAACATCACCAAGGACGGCGTCACGGTTGCCAAAGAAGTTGAGCTGAAGGACCCGCTCGAGAACATGGGCGCCCAAATGGTGCGCGAAGTCGCATCCAAGACTTCCGATGTGGCCGGCGACGGCACCACCACCGCGACTATTCTGGCGCAGTCGATTTTCCGCGAAGGCGTGAAGGCCGTCGCGGCCGGCGCCAACCCGATGGCCTTAAAGCGCGGCATCGAGAAGGCCGTCGAAGTCGCGACCGAAGAAGTCAAGAAGCTCTCCAAGCCGGTATCGGGCGACATGATCGCTCAAGTCGGCACCATCTCCGCCAATAGCGACAAGACCATCGGCACTATCATCGCCGATGCCATGAAGAAGGTCGGCAAGGATGGCGTGATCACGGTCGAAGAATCCAAGACCATGAACACTGAGCTGGATACCGTCGAAGGTATGCAGTTCGACCGCGGCTATCTGTCTCCCTACTTCGTGACCGATCCCGAGCGCATGGAAGTAGTGCTCGAAGATCCCTACATTCTGATTCACGAAAAGAAGATCAGCAACATGAAGGACCTGCTGCCGCTGCTCGAACAGATCGCGCGGTCCGGCAAGCCGTTGCTGATCATCGCCGAGGAAGTCGAGGGCGAAGCCCTCGCCACCCTGGTGGTCAACAAGCTGCGCGGCACGCTGAACGCTTGCGCGGTCAAGGCTCCGGGCTTCGGCGATCGCCGCAAGGCCATGCTGGAGGACATCGCCATTCTCACCGGCGGCAAGGCGATCATGGAAGAGACCGGCATCAAGCTGGAAGGAGTCCGCCTGGAGGACCTCGGCCGGGCCAAGCGCGTCACGGTCGATAAGGACAACACCACCATCGTCGACGGCAACGGCAAGGAGAAGGACATCCAGGGCCGCATCAAGCAGCTCCGCGGCCAGATCGACGAGACCACGTCCGACTACGACCGCGAGAAACTGCAGGAGCGGCTGGCGAAGCTGGCCGGCGGCGTCGCGGTGATCAAGGTCGGCGCGGCCACCGAAACCGAAATGAAGGAGAAGAAGGCCCGCGTCGAGGACGCGCTGCACGCCACCCGCGCCGCGGTCGAGGAAGGCATC
Source organism: Bryobacteraceae bacterium (assembly GCA_035295805.1). Taxonomy (GTDB): domain Bacteria; phylum Acidobacteriota; class Terriglobia; order Bryobacterales; family Bryobacteraceae; genus PSRJ01. The sequence goes on from DATGII010000026.1 coordinate 15,480, forward strand.
GTTCCGGGCGGCGGTGTCGCGCTGCTGCGCGCCAGCAAGGCCCTCGAGAACCTGAAAGTGCCCGGCGATGAGCAAATCGGCGTTGACATCGTGCGGCGCGCCTGCGAAGAGCCGGTCCGCCAGATCGTCGTCAACTCCGGCACCGAAGGCGCCATCGTAGTCGGGAAGATTCGCGAGAACAACAATTCGAACTTCGGGTTCAACGCCATGACCGATACCTACGAAGATCTGGTTTCGGCCGGCGTCATCGACCCGACCAAGGTGACCCGCACGGCTCTGCAAAACGCCGCCTCGATCGCGTCGTTGATGCTGACAACCGAAGCGATGATCGCCGAGATCCCGGAAAAGAAGCCCGCCGCCCCGGCAGGTCCGGGTCACGGGCCGGAGATGGATTACTAGAACAGTTCGAAAGTTGAACCTTTCTCAGCCGCGCTCACGCAAGGGAGCGCGGCTTTTTTATTGCGCCAGAGTAAGGTGGCTCGCTCTCAACCACGGTGTCTGCCCCTGGATCGTTTTTACCTGCTGCGGAACTATGGCGCGTAAGGATGACGATAACGTTAACGCAAGTTAAGCGCGAACTCGCTGGAGGCACACGGTCGAACGCAGACCGCTTACTTGGCGATCTAAGTGCAACTCGAGGGATGACAGGAGCGCACCGGCAATGGCGACGAGTTTACTTCTCACCCTCGATACAGCGGTAGTCAAGGCGCAAGTGTCGCTCGGCACCGTCGCGGGCACGATTTCCACTACCGATTCCGAATCCGGCAACGCCCTGATGCTCGTCATCACCAATCCTTTTGGCCCCAAAGTCGAGATTACTGCCTGCCTAGGCGAGCGCTCTACGGGCCTTCTGGGCCGCGGCCGCCAGCGATTCGTAATCCCCATGAACGGCCTGCCCTACCAGTTCGGAGAAGACGGCGAGCGCTGCCTCGCCTGGGCCGACATCCGGTATCTGCCCTCGCTCGATGGGTTGATCCAGCTTTACGTCAAAGACAGCAACGGGAACGAGCATCCGGTAGAGAACACCGACACGCTGTTGCTCATCCGCCGGCGCCTCACCGCTGCACGCTAACTCCGGATAGCATCTTCCGGCTAATTAACCATTAGGGATTAGCGCTGCCGATCAGAAACTCTTACGATCAGTCGTATACACCAGCGGGGCTCCCGCACTGACACCGGTGAAGCGAGGGTGGTAATGGAATTGAACACTGTTTTCTTCTGCACGACGATCGGCGCCCTGGTCGGCACCATCGTCGGCATTCTTCTGATGAATCGCAAGGTGCGCCTGCCCATCACGGGCGCCGATCTGGCCGCGCTGCGCAGCAAGCTGGAAGCCGCGGAGTCGTCGCTGGCCGCCGCGCAAACCGCAGGGGACGATTTGCGCAAACAGCTCGCCGAGCGCGAGCAGAGCCTCCAGCAGCAAACCGAAGAACTGAAGAGGAAGCAGGAACAGCTCGATAAGCTTGCCGTCGAAAGCGAAAAGGAAAAACTGCACCGCTCCGTAAACGAACAACTCAGCCAGGAATTGAGCGCGCAGAATGCGACTCTCGCGAAGGAGCGTGGCGACCTGGAATCGCAAGTGGAAGAGGAACGAAGGGGCGCCGCCGACAAGGCCGCGCGCATTGCCTCGCTCGAAACGCAGCTCGAATTCAAGAGCCGGCAAATTGAAGAGTTGTCCGGTCGCGTCGATGGCCTGACGGCGGAAACCGCCGCTTTGCGCAGTTTCCGTGAGCAGGAAAGCCGCCGCCGCGTCTCTCTGGAAGCGCAACTGGCCGCCGAACAGGAACAGGCGCGACAGCTCAGCGCTAAAATCGCCGAACTCGAATCCGAACGGTCGCGGTTCGATCGTCTGTTGCAGGAAGAACGCGAGTCGGCCGCGCGCGGCATGGAACTGCTCATGATGGCGCAGGAAAACTTCTCCCGCGTCCTCACTCCGGTGAACGGAGAAGTGCGCAACGGAGAAATCCGGCACCTGGCGATCGAGCCGAATCACAGCGAAGCCGATGACACCGTCCCTTCGGCCGCTTCCGCCGATTAGGCGCTACGGCAGCGCAAAGACACGCAGGGTGTCGGTGGCAACCACCGCCACGTACTGTTTCCCGTTCTTGCCCGCAAACGTCAGCGGATTCGCGTTCGCGTTGCGCGCCAGCTTGACAGCCCAGAGCTCCTTCCCAGTCTTGGCGTCGAAGGCGCGAAAGCGGCCGTCATTGGTCGCGCCGATGAACACCAGCCCGCCCGCAGTCACGATGGGCCCCGCGCTGCCAGTTCCGCCGGTATTGCGCCTGGCTTCCGGAAACGCTTCCGTGATTCCCAGCGGCGTCTGCCAGGCGATCTCGCCCGTGTTCGCGTTCACCGCGAACAGCCGCCCCCATGGCGGTTTTTGACAGGGCCAGTTGCCAAGCACGTGCCCGTCGGCGTCGCGTACTGTGGCGCTGAAACCGTGATACGGGCCCGGACCGTCGACGCTCCCGCGATCGTAGGGCTGGGTCGAACCTTGCGTCCCGTTGCCGTAATTCAATCCGTCGCGCCGCTTCTCCATCCAGCCCGAAAGCGCCGTGTCGTGCGTTTGCACGTAAACATATCCGGTTTTCGGATCGGTCGCGGTGCCACCCCAATTGGCCCCGCCATTGCCGGGAAATTGGATCGTGCTGCGCGGCGGAGTGCCGTCTTCGTGCAGCAGAAACGGCGTGAACGGCCCGGCATTATAAAAGCCGCCGGCCTTGGCATAGACTTCCTGGCAGGCCTTGGCATGCTCGGGCGTCGTGTCTTCGGCGGTGACAATGTCTTCCGGCTTGAAGCTGGTGCGCGCCAGCGCCGGCGGCCTCAGCGGGAACGGCTGCGTTGGCGAATACCACTCGCCCGGCACATCGCCCGCCGGCACCGCACGCTCTTCGACGCCGAACACCGGCTTGCCGCTCACGCGATCCAGGATGAACATCCAGGCTGTCTTGCCGATCGCCGCCAGCGCGGGAACTTTCTTGCCTCCTACTGTCAGATCGATAAGCCCGGGCGCTGGCGGCAAGTCCGAATCCCACAAATCGTGGTGCACAGTCTGAAAATGCCACTTGTACTTTCCGGTCTCGGCGTCCACCGCCACGATGGAATTGCCGAACAGGTTCGCGCCGGGCCGGTCGCCGCCATAGTAGTTTGCGGCCGGGCCCCCCACCGGCATGTAGAGTATGCCGCGCTGCTCGTCGACGGTCATGTGCCACGCCCACACATTGGTGCCAGAGCGGTCTTTCCATCCGTCGTTGAGCCAGGTGTCGTGACCGGTCTCGCCGGGCTGCGGCACGGTGTGAAACTCCCAGAGCCTGGCGCCCGTCCGCGCATCGAAGGCGCGCGAGTTACCAGGCACGCCCGTGGGCACTTCGCCTACCGTGGCGCCCACGATCGCGACATTCTTATAAATAACCGGCACGCCGCTCCACGGGACGCCCATATCGACCTCGCCTTCCTTGCCGAAGCCCGGATCGATTTTGCCGGTGTTCGCATTAAGTGCGATCAGCCGCCGTCCCGCTGTAAAGAGGATGCGCGGCGGATTGTCTTTATCGCCGGGCCAGTAGGCCACACCGCGCGAGCTGGCCTGGCCGGTTTGCAATGTGTAGCGCCAGACCTCACTGCCTGTATCAGGATCAAGCGCCACCACGCGATTGCCCGCCGGCAGATACAGAACGCCGCGCACTACCAGAGGCGTCGCCTCCGACGAAATCCCGCGCGGCCCCCGGCCGCCGCGGCCTCCCCCGCCACCGGCGGCAAACGGTGAATCCTCCGCGTCCGCTGCAGCATCCGAACTCGACAACGAAAACGACCACGCCGGCGCCAGGTTAGCCACGTTGCGCGTATTGATCTGGTTGAGGGGAGAGTAGCGCGTGCCCGCCAGGTCGCGGTTGTAGTCCGGCCAATCGCCCGGCGCGATCTTCGCGGTTTGCGCGCACAACGTCGCGCCTAAAAATAAGAGCCAGGGAAACCGCATGACCCGATCAGTATATCAGCCGCATCCGGGTACACTGGTTCGCATGGATTGGAACGACGCGGCGGAAGATTTTCTCAACCAGGTGCTGGCGCAGACGCCCCGGCCTGTTCGCGAAGATACCGAGAGGCAGCTGCGCGCGACCGCAGAAAGCCTCGCCGAAGGCGAAGGCAAGCGCCGCGTGGGGGTCGAGACGGTGATCGCCGCGTGGGTGCAGAATACTCCGGAGGCCCTTCGCCCCGATCTGCCGCGTCTGATGGAGCGGTTCGGCCTCGACCCGGAAGAATATCGCCATCTCCTGGAGTAGCGGCGCCTACGGATTCTTGCAAGCGAAGCTGGCCGCGTCGTTCACGCTGCCCACTCCCTTGTACGCTGCCACCTGCGGATACGGGCACAGCGGCCGCGTCATGTCGACATTCGAGCCAGTCACGTGCGTGGCGAGAATCTGCTCGGGCGGCGTACCGGCTTCGCGCCAGCGTTCCAGCGCGCCCATCCAGTTGATTTGGTTCGGCCCCGGCCCGCCGCCGCAATGCTGCATGCCCGGCACCATGTAAAGCTTGTACCAATCGTCCTGCTTGTTGCCCATTTTCTTGAGCACGCTCGCGCGGTAATTGATGCTGTTCTCGGGAGCGATCGCCGTGTCGTTCCAGCCGTGATACATCAGCAGCTTGCCGCCGTGCGCTTTGAATTTCGAGAGGTCCGGATCGATGGCATCGATGACGCCGTCATCTTTCTTATCGGCGGCCGCGGTGTCCCGATCGAGATCGAATGTGTGCCAGTCCCACTTGGGATCCGCATACGTGAGGTAGCGGAACGTGTCCTGCCCGATATCGGCTGGTGCGTCGCCGCCCGCCAGCAGAGCCCAGGCCATCTCGCTGCCCGGCTCGAAGGAAGGAAAGATCAATTCGCCCTTGGACGTCTTGGCAGGCGCGTAAATCCTTTTGACGGCTTCGACCTGGTCGGCGGTCAGGCAGTTTTCGGCGGCGCTTCCCGAGCACAGCAGCGTAGCCGGATCAAACTTGCATTTGCGCGGATCGTTGAGCAGGCCGTCCTTCACACCATCTTGCGCATCGCACGCTGCCAGCACCGCCTGGTTGATGACCGGATACATGCTGGCCGGCAGAATGTTCTTGTCGTTCTTGATCGCCGCCATTCCCACCTCGACGGTCCAGGCGTGCAAGTGCGTCTCGTAATTCGCGGGCGCGCCCGCCAGGATCCCGTCGAAGTCCTCCGGGAACCGCTGCGCTTCTTTGAGCCCCTGCCGGCCGCCGGTCGAACAGCCATTCCAATAGGAAAACTTCGGCCCGCGCCCATAGTACGCCGTGATCAGCGATTTCGCTTTGACGGCGGTTTCATGGACGGCGCGGTAGGCGAAGTCCACCATTTTGTCGGGATGCCCGAGCGCGAACACGGCGCTGCTGCCCTTGTGGCCGGTGTCCGTGCCCGCTGCCGCGTATCCCTCGCGAAGGGCGGCCGCCAGCGCCGGAAGACCGATGGCGCCGATGAACCCTCCGTTGCCCACTTCTTCATATTTTCCGTTCCAGTCCGTCTCCGGAAGCCATACTTCGCTTTCGATGTGCGAATCGGCCGAGGGCGTCAAGACCAGCGCGACCCGGCAGTGGGCCGGGAGCATCACGGGAGCCGCCGCGCCACGGCCGGGAACCGGGGCGGCCTGCCACGGACCGGCCGGCACCGATTCCGCCGCCGTAATCGTCGTATCCGGCAGCGAGAGCCCCTTCAAACTTTCACAGCTGCGCGCCGGCTGCGCTACGGAGGTCGCCGCGAGCGCAATTCCAGCGAGAGTAACAATCATGATGCGGTCCAAGTTCGTCTCTCCTGTCGGTCTATTACTATCGCAGGAAGCGCGCGGCTGTCAAAACACGGGAGACGTGACCCAATAAGAAGAGTTCAATCGATGAAACGGGCGGCGCCGCCCACGGCGAACAGGCCCCGCGATTCAGCTCGCAGGCGCTGCCGCCGCTGAACCTTCTGCTTGCCCCCGCGGATCACCCGCAGCCCCCTCTGGCGCTTGCGCATCGCCTGACTGGTTCTAAGGACCTCGTCGCGCAGGCTGCCGCCCACCCAGATCGCAAGTACGGCGGCGACTAGGCCCACTAAAACCCAAAGCGTTGCCACAAACCAGAATTGATCCATTCGTTACTCCCAAAGGAATACGGGACAACCTGACTTTAGTCGATTCGTGAAATTCCGCACAATGAGGAGGGGACCTTAAATTTCCCGGAGAATCACCTTAGATGATCGACAGGCCGTCTTCGCCGCTGATATGGCAGAACTTTAGGTCGCACTCAAGTGGCCCATTTTGACGGGTTTGGCACGCCGCTAGCTTGACAGTCCGCCGCGGCCGGTGATACGCTGCCGGTCAATAGGTAAATTATTGTTGGCCCGCCGCTTACACCGTACAGACGGGGCGCTGTACGCGGTTCCGCAATCTTAATTTTCTTGCACTCAGGAGCTCTTGCGATGGCTTTCAAACTGAACGTGAATGGCAAATCTGCCATGATAGATGCCGCCGGCGATACGCCTTTGTTGTGGGTTCTCCGCGACATTCTTAATCTCAAAGCCACCAAATACGGCTGCGGCATCGGCCAGTGCGGCGCGTGCACCGTGCATCTGAACGGCAAAGCCGTCCGGTCCTGCCAAACGCCGGTTTCGGCGGTCGGCAACCAAACGGTCACCACGCTGGAAGGACTTTCCGCTGACGGCACACACCCGGTACAACTCGCATGGCAGGAAATCGACGTGCCGCAGTGCGGATACTGCCAGGTCGGACAGATGATGTCGGCGGCCGCCCTGCTCGCGAAGAACCCCAAGCCCTCGGATAGAGATATCGATTCCGCCATGAACGGCAATCTGTGCCGGTGCGGAACCTACTTGCGGATCCGCCAGGCGATTCATAAGGCGTCGGAGATCACCACCAACGCATCGGCGCGCACTGTGCAAACGGCGTCGGTAAACAAGTAAGGAGGAACAACCATGAAAAAGATGCGAATCGATCGTCGTTCCTTTCTGAAGGTCAGCGCGCTGGGTGGCGGCGGCGCGATCCTCGCGCTCTATGTGAAGCCGGCCGCGGCCCAGTTCGGGCCCCAGGTGCCGCCGGTTCCCAGCAACTACATCAAGATCGCGCCCGATGGCGCCGTGACCATCGTGGCCAAGAATCCAGATTTGGGCCAGGGCGTCAAGACTATGCTGCCGATGCTGATCGCGGAGGAGTTGGACGCGGACTGGAAGAAAGTCAAAATCGAGCAGGCCGACTTCGACGACACCAAGTACGCCGGCCAGATCGCCGGCGGCAGCACCGCCACCCCCACCAACTGGACGCCGATGCGGCAAGTCGGCGCCGCCGGGCGCGCCATGCTGATCACAGCCGCGGCACAGACCTGGAATGTGCCCGAGGCCGAACTATCCACCGATTCGGGCAAGGTACTGCACAAAATTTCCGGCCGCTCGCTCGACTACGGCCTGCTGGCTTCCAAGCTGGATGGCCTCAAGCCGCCGGCGCTGAACACGCTCAAGCTGAAGGACGCCAGCGAGTACAAGATCATCGGCCGCACGCAGCAGGGCCGCGACACGCCGGCGATTGCCGCAGGCCAGCCGATTTTCGCCATCGACATGATGCGGCCCGGCATGCTGTACGCAAGCTTTCAGAAGTGCGGCGTGTTCGGCGGCAAGGTGAAGAGCGCGAATCTCGACGACATCAAGAAAATGCCCGGCGTGCGCGACGCGTTCGTGGTCGAGCGGCCCGTGCCCAATGAAGACGTGCTCCCGGGCGACCCGGGCCTCGAGAACGGGATCGCCATCGTAGCCGATACCTGGTGGCAGGCGCAGACCGCGCGCAAAAAGCTGCAGATTGAATGGGACGAAGGTAAGTGGGCGGCGCAGAGCAGCGCCGAGTTCGCGCAGAAGGCCGAAGAATTCAGCAAGCAGGCGCCGCAACGAACCATTCATGCCGACGGCGATGCCGAAGGCACGCTGAAAAGCGCGGCGAAAGTGGTCGAGGCCGCGTATTCCTATCCCTTTATCGCGCACGCCCCGCTGGAGCCTCAGAATTGTACCGCCGAATATAAGGACGGCAAATGTGTGATCTGGACCAATAGCCAGATTCCCGGCAACGCGCGCCGCCTGGCGGCCGAAGCGCTGGGCATCCAGCAGTCGGATGTCACGATCCACATGATCCACGGCGGCGGCGGCTTCGGCCGGCGCCTCACCAACGATTACGCGGTCGAAGCCGCCTACATTTCCAAACAGGCCGGCGCGCCGGTGAAGTTATTGTGGTCGCGCGAAGATGACTTCGCGCACGACTACTATCGCCCCGGCGGGTTCCAATTCTTGAAGGCCGGCCTCGACAGCAACGGCAAGGTTGTGGCGTGGCGCAATCACTTCGTCAGCTACGGCGAAGGCGAGCGCTTCGCTTCCGCCGCAGCTATGGGACCGACGGAGTTTCCCCAGCGCTTCATTCCCAATTACGCCCTGCACAGTTCCGTGCAGCCGCTGGGCATCCGCACCGGCTCTCTGCGCGCACCCAGCAGCAACGCGTTCGCATTCGTCATTCAGTCGTTCCTCGATGAGCTGGCGCATGCTGCGGGTAAGGACCCGGTTCAGTTCCGGATGGAACTGCTGGATTCGGCGCAGCCCCTCCCCCCCGCGCCGCCTCCCGGGCGCGGCGGCCGCGGCGGCTTCGGATTCCCGGGATTGAATGCTGACCGCATGAAAGGCGTTCTGCAGCTGGTTGCGGAGAAGTCGAACTGGGGTAAGCGCACCTTGCCGAAAGGCACGGCCGTGGGTGTGGCGTTCCATTACAGCCATCTCGGTTACTTCGCGGAAGTGGCGGAAGTGAAGGTGGATTCCGGCATGAAGGTGAAGGTCAACAAGGTCTGGGTGGCCGCCGATATCGGCAGCCAGATCATCAACCCGGGCTTCGCCGAAAACCTCACTCACGGCGCAGTGATCGACGGCATGAGCGAACTGATGGACCAGGAGATCACCATCGACAAAGGCCGCGTTGTGCAGAGTAATTTCCACCAGCACAAACTCGTGCGCCTGACGCAAGCGCCGCCGGAGATCGAAGTGCACTGGCTGAAGACCAACAATCCACCGACCGGATTGGGCGAACCGGCGCTGCCGCCGATTCTCCCGGCTATCGCTAACGCCATCTTCACGGCCACCGGCAAGCGCGTTCGCTCGCTGCCGCTGTCGAAATCGGGTTTCAGCTGGGCGTAGTTAGGGACAGGCGGACGCATATGCGCCCGCCCTGTTGTTTCGCAAGACCCGCGCTGCGGACGAATCAGCCCCTTGCGCGACGCAGACGGTCAAAGCTCAACCCGGCAAGACCAACCATCAGGGAAATGAGCGCGGTCGGCTCCGGCACCCCCGACGGCGTTCCAGATACTTCCAGCAAAAACGGCGGTGCATTAGGGCCGTTCGAGTTGATTGTCCCAGCGTTGTCGTTGAACTCTCCATCCGTGACGCCCGGAGAAGCCTGCACCCATGACATAACAAGTCCGTTCGGATCAGGAGTGCCGCTGACTCCGATCCAATACCGTGTATTCGCGGTCAAAGTTGGGGTCGCACTGAGCGTGCAACTTGTTCCGTCACCGCAAGAGAACAGGACCGGAGCGCCGGCAGTGTCCTGGTTGATGAACGTGGCGAGTGTGGTTCCTGTCGTCGTGTCCGGAGTACCGGAGTTGTCGGCGTATAGCATGAGACTGAAATCGCCGTCGTTGCCGATTCCACTCATTACGACCGAAATGTCGGTCAAAGTACCGGTAATATTCGAGGTAAACGAATCAAATAATGAAGGGCTGCTCGATAGCTGAACACCCGGGCCCGTGTTGGTCGGCGGGTTCCCGACGATGTTGTTATAGACGATGGTGTCTGCCGAGACGCCGGCAGCAAGAATTAGGGCGCAACCGATGCCCAATATCTTCAATGTTGTACCTCCCGTGTCGGAATTCGCGTTAGCACGCGCTCCGAGAATTGTAAGCGCCAATACCCTCCCTCCCAACGGGGATACACCTGACCCACTTACCGGCACTAAATTCGAAAAACAGTATCAGAACGGAATGCAACCTTTTAGGACTATCCCGCCGAATTTCCCGGCGAGGGCTAGAAGCGGCATTCCGCGCACCACGTATTTCGTCCCGACGTCACGGACGCCCTTTCGCGCGAAGACCGCTATAGAATGGTCCGCATGCGATTGGCGAGTACACTGCTGACTCTGGGATTGCTCGCGGCGGCGCAGGACCGCCTCCCGCCCATTCCGCCGGACCACATGACGGATGCGCAGAAGAAGGCCGCCGCCGAATATAAGGATTTGCGCAAGGCTGAGCTGACGGGCCCGCCGTGGTCGGTAATCCTGCGCTCGCCGGAATGGGTCGTGCCCGCGCTGGAAATGCGCCTGCATGTGCAGCAGCACCCGGTGTTGGGAAACAAGCTGACGGAATTCGCCATCCTGATTGCCGCCCGCGAGTGGACCAACAACTACGAATGGAACGCGCACGCGCCGGCCGCGGCGCGCGCCGGACTGGGCCCGGAATTGGTTGCGGCCGTAGCCTCGGGGCGGCGGCCCGATCGGATGAGCGAAGATGAGCAACTCGTGTACGATTTTTGCGCCGAGTTGCTGCACAACAAGAGCGTCTCCGACGCCACCTACGCCCGCACGCTCGCGAAATTCGGGGAGCCGGGCGTCGTCGAACTGGCGAACCTCGAAGGCTATTACATTTATCTCTCGATGGTCATGAACACCGCGCGCAGCCCGCTGCCGCGGGACGCCAAGCCGCCGCTCGAACGGTTTCCGAACTGACGCGGTTCAGACGTACACGCGCCGGACTCGGGCGCTGATGCAGCACAAAATGTTGTACGAGATTGTCCCGGCCACCCGGGCGATTTGCTGGGCGTCCAGCCGGGCGTCGCTTTCCGCGCCGAGCAGAGTAACGGAATCGCCAGGGTTAAGCGCGGCGGTGTGGCTGAGGTCGATGGTGGTCAGGTCCATCGAGATCGTTCCCAGGATCGGCGTCAGCTTGCCGTCGGCAATCACTTTGCCGCGGTTCGATAAGCGATGGAAGACCCCGTCGGCGTAGCCCGCCCCCAGAATGCCGATGCGCATCGGCCGCGGCGCGCGGAACGACCCGCCGTAGCCGATCAGCGCCCCCTCTGGAACGTCTTTGACGGCCATCAGTTTGGCCTTCCACGTGAGGGCCGGCTGAACGTTCAATAGCTGCGGAGGCGCCTCGCCCCGGGCCGGTGAGACGTAACCGTAAAGGGCATGGCCGGCGCGCACGATGTTGTGCCAGCCCTCGCGCAGTCCGTAACCGATGGCATTGGTGCTGGAAGCATGCATCCACCGGGCCTTCACGCCGGCCTGGCCGAGCGCCGTCGTGATCTGGTGAAAACAAGCCAGCTGATCGTGCGTTTGCGTGGTGCTGTAGTCGGCCGCCGACGCCAGGTGCGTCATGAGGCCTTCCAGCGCCGCATGGCGGGCCTCGCCTAGAGCGGCCACGATGTCGCTGGCTGTCGCGCGTGTGCCGAGCCGGTTCATTCCTGAATCGATTTTCAGATGAAACGGCAACGGCTTGCCGGCGCCGTACGCCAGACGGTCCAGGTCGCGCAACTGCGCCAGCGAATGAATCGCCGGAGTCAAACTAAACTCGACCATGGCCTCGCCTTCGTACGGCAGGAACCCGCCCATCACCAGAATGCGGGTTTCGTGCAGACCACTGTTCCGCAGTTGGACACCTTCGTCGACTGAACTGACCGCCAGCCAGCGGGCGCCCTCGCTCACCAGCACGCGCGCCACCTCAGCCGCCCCGTGCCCGTAGGCATCCGCCTTCACCACCCCCATCACTTCCACGTCGGGGCCCACTACCGATCGGACATTCCGGTAATTTTCAGCAATCTGCCGGCGCGAAACCAGCACGTAAGAACGGTACGGAGGAAGCACTCGCCTTCATTTTAGCGAGTGCGCGCTTCCCTACAGCGCCGCCGGACGCGATGGAGCGACCGACAGCCGGATCCCTGGTGCTCGCCGGCCTTTCGCGAACTCTCGCCGGCCGCCGGCGGCAGCGCCGGTGAAATCGGTTGCGTTCCTCGGTCAGGCATAGCGGAAAAGCCGGGGCGCCACCCCAAAAATACCCTAAACCGGGTATTCTCTACCGCCGGCTGAGGTTCTACGATCGGGATAGCTTCTGAGTGTCCGCGCCACGGCCATCGGACCGCTATGAGTGAAACTCCTGTGGAGAGCCAGACACCGCCTCGGCTGGGCGTCCCGAGTTCGGTTTTAGAGGCCATCCGGCAATTCGATACCTGCGCGATTGCCAATGCCATCGAGCAGTCTCGCGTGCGGCTGCGCAATGAGGGATACACCCGCGAAGGATTGCTGTGTCTCACGAGTGAGTTTCCCCGTGTGCTGGGGTATGCCGCCACGTTTCATGTCCGCTCCGCCGAACCCTCGCTGACAGGACAGCCATACGTCGAGCCCACCGACTGGTGGACGTCGATCCAACACCTGCCTGTGCCGCGGATTGCGGTCATCGAAGACCTGGATGCCGGGCGCGGGTCTGCCTCCTGCGTGGGAGAGGTGCACGCCGCCATATTGAAGGCGTTCCACTGCGAGGCGGTGCTCACCAACGGAGCGGTCCGCGATGTTCCCGGTGTGCGCGAGTTAGGCTTCCCGATGTTCGCCCGTGCTGTCGCGGTTTCCCATTCCTACAGGCACCTGGTGGATTTCGGTTCGCCGGTGGAGATTTTCGGTCTCAAGGTTCGCCCCGGCGATCTTCTTTACGCCGATTGCCACGGCGCCGTTTCCATTCCCCTCGAGATTGCCTCCGACATCCCTCGCACCGCGGAGAAGATCCGTGCGCACGAGCGGCGCATTATCGATCTTTGCCTGTCGCCGGAGTTCACGATCGAAAAACTTCACACGGCCATCAACGCTACCGATTGAGGAGCATGCAGAAGCCAATGAACCGCACTTTGTTGTTTGCCGCGACCGCGCTGGCGGGCTTGGGAGCCGTGTCCTGCTCGCGAACCCCCAAAGTGCAGGCCGGCGCCGTTCAACCGGCGGATATTCCAACCGTGGCGGTGGCCCGCGTTACGTCCGACAACCTCTCGCGCGGCCTGGTTTTGACGGCGGAGTTCAAGCCGTTCCAGGAGATCGATGTGATGGCGAAGGTCGCCGGATACATCAGCAAGATCAACGTGGATGTCGGCGATCGCGTGCGGCAGGGCGACCTGCTGGCCACCCTCGAGGTGCCCGAGCAGGCCGACGACCTGCGCCGGGCCCAAGCGGCGCTCGACCGCAGCCAGGCTGAAGTCGCCCGAGCCAAAGACGAACTGCAGCGCGCCGAATCGGCTCACCAGATCGCGCATATTTCTTACCAGCGGATTGCCGCTGTTGACGTCAAGAAGCCCGGGCTGGTCGCTCAGCAGGAAATCGACGACGCGCACAGCAAGGATCTGGTCTCGGAGGCTCAGGTCTCCGGCGCCAAATCGGCTCTGGCCGCCGCCACCGAGCAGGTGAGCGTCAATAAGGCGGAAATGCAGAAGGTCCAGACGATGATCGCCTACACCCGCGTCACCGCGCCGTTCACCGGTGTGATCACCAAGCGATATGCGGATACCGGCTCGATGATTCAGGCCGGAACCGCCTCGCACAGCCAGGCTATGCCGGTGGTCCGGCTTTCGGAAAACAGCCTGCTGCGGCTGATCCTGCCGGTTCCCGAATCAGCGGTGCCGACGGTGCACCTGGGGCAGCCGGTGGACGTGCAGGTTCCCACCTTGCATCGCTCGTTTCCAGGAAAGGTCGCCCGTTTTGCAGACCAGCTTTCTCTCTCTACCCGCACCATGGACACCGAAGTGGACGTGCCGAACCCCAACCTTGTGTTGATCCCTGGAATGTACGCGGAAGTGAATCTGACGCTCGATCATCACGCGGCGGCGCTCGCCCTCCCGGTGATGGCCGTCGATCTCGATGAAGACTCGTCGTCCGGCTCTGGCAGTGTCGGCAGCGGGAAGGTCATGGTGGTCACGCCTAATAACCGTGTCGAGATCCGCAAAATTCAGGTGGGTCTGGAAACGCCCGACAAGATCGAAATCCGCTCGGGTTTGAACGAGGGTGACGTGGTTGTGCTCAGCGGCCGATCCGGTTTGCAGGCCGGGCAGGAAGTCCGCCCCAGAGCGACGCGTCTGGCGGCTGTGGGGTCATAGGAAGAGAATTAGCCGCCGATGAACACCGATGAACGTAAATTGAAACCAAGCTGCCTATCGGCGTTCCTCTGCGTTCATCCGCGGCCAGAACTGGGTAGCTAAATGTCCCGATTTGCGATTCGTAATCCGTACTTCATCGTCGTCGTCTGTCTGTTCATCGCGGTCATCGGAGTCACCAGCCTGGTCCAGATGCCGGTGGATATGTTTCCCACGATGAACATCCCGGTCGTGGCTGTGGCGACCTTTTATTCCGGGATGCCGCCCGAACAGATCGAAACCGATATCACCAGCCGCTTCGAGCGCTTCTTTACGCTTGGCGCCGGCATTGAACACATGGAATCGCGCTCGCTGCCCGGCGTCAGTGTGATCAAGGTGTACTTCCAGCCCGGCACGAATCCCGATTCCGACGTAACAACAATTTCTAACCTGGCGATGGCGCAGTTGCGGCGGTTGCCGCCCGGCACGCTGCCCCCGGTCATCCTGAAGTTCGACGCCTCCAGCCTGCCGGTCTGCCTCGTTACCTTCAAGGGCCAGGGGATGAACGAGACCATGCTGCGCGACCTGGCGCAATATCAAGTCCGCAACCAGGTGGCGAGCGTACCGGGCGCCAGCGTGCCGCAGCCCTTCGGCGGGCGCTACCGGCAGATCATGGTGTACACCGATCCTTATAAGCTCGAGGCGCATCAGTTGAGCCCCATGGACGTGGTGCGCTCGATCAACAATGCCAACCTCATCTTGCCCGCCGGCGACGTGCAGCTCGGGCAGCTCGACTACAACATCTACACCAACAGTCAGCTTCCGACCGTGCAGGAAATCGACCAGCTTCCCATCAAGACAGTCGGAACAGCGCCGGTCCGCGTCGCCGATATCGGCTACGCCAAAGATGCCCAGCAAATCCAAACCAACCTGGTGCGCGTCGATGGCCAGCCTTCCGTATACGTCCCGGTGCTGAAGCAGGGCGGCGATACCAATACGATCGCCGTCGTCAACGGCGTGCGTGACCGTCTGCAGCACTTGTTCGACGTGCCGAAGAACCTGATCACCAACGTGGTTTTCGACCAGTCGGCGTTTGTCAAAACAGCCATCAACACGCTGCTCCACGAAGGGGCCATCGGCCTGTTCCTGACCTCGCTCATGATCCTGATCTTCCTGGGGAGCATGCGCGCGACGGTCGCAGTCTTCTTTTCCATTCCCCTCTCTGCCCTGGCCGCATTTATCGCGCTGGCGCTGGGCGGCAGTTCCGTCAACAGCATGGTACTCGGCGGCTTGGCCCTGGCCTTTTCGCGCCTGATCGACAACTCGGTGGTGGTGCTCGAAAACATCTACCGCCACCTGGAGTTGGGCGAAACGCCGGAGGTGGCGGCGGAAAAGGGCGGCCGCGAAGTGGCGCTGCCGGTGCTCGCGGCGACTCTCACCACGGTCGTGGTTTTCTTCCCTGTGACCTTTCTGTATGGAGTGAGCAAGTTTTTGTTTACCGCGCTGGCGCTGGCCGTGGTCCTCTCGCTGTTTGCCTCGTTTGTCGTCGCCATGACGGTGGTGCCGTTGTTCTGCGCCCGCTTCATCAAGGCGCCCGCGCACCACGGCACTCCGTCGTCGGAACAGCCGGTGCTGGTGGACGCCGCCTCCACGCCTGGACGGCGGCGGTCTTTCGGCCAGCGCTTCAACGTCTGGTTCAACAACCGATTCGAATCATTCCTGAAAGGCTACGACCGGCTGGTCGGAGTGACGCTGCGCCGTCCGGTGGTCACGCTGGCCGGATTTGCCGTGATATTCGCCGCCAGCCTGGGCCTGTTTCCCGCGCTCGGGCTGTCGTTCTTTCCTCGCACCGATTCCGGCCAGTTCGTCATCAACCTGAAAGCGCCCAGCGGCAGCCGGCTCGCCGTCACCGATAACGAGGTCGCTCGCCTGGAAGACCTGGTTCGGCAGGTGGTCTCGCCCGAAGACCTCGGCATGATTGTCTCCAACATCGGTTCCACGCCCGATTTATCGGCCATGTACACCACCAACTCCGCCATGCACACCGCATTCGTGCAGGTGAGCCTGAAGGACGATCACAAGGTGGGCAGTTACGAATACATGGCCCGGGTCAAAGAAAAAGTCGCCCGCGACATGCCCGAGCTCACCACCTACTTCCAGTCGGGCGGCATGGTGGATGCCGTATTGAATCTCGGTCTGCCCGCCCCGATCGATGTCCAGGTCGGGGGCAGTGACCTGGCGAAATCCTATGCCACCACGCTGCAGCTGGCCTCCAGGATCCGCCAGATTCCCGGTATCGCGGACGTATTCATCCCGCAAGACATCGATTATCCGGCGCTTCGGCTCGACGTGGACCGGATGCGCGCCAGCGAACTCGGGCTGGATCAGCGCGAGGTGGTCGACAACGTGATCACGGCTCTGACCTCCAACGGCATGATCGCGCCCAGCTATTGGATCGATCCGAAGAACGGCAACGATTACATGCTGACCGTGCAGTACCCCGAGACGCAGGTGAAGACCCTCAATGATCTGCGCGCCATCCCCCTGCGGGGTCCCAACGATTCCGAGTCGACCAGGCTCGATATGATCAGCCATATCAGCCGGATTCAGTCGCCCACTGAAGTCGATCACTACGCCATCCGGCGGGTTAATGACATTTATGTGCGGCCGCTCAATGAAGACCTGAGCCGTATCGCCAACTCCATCGACCAGATCATCGCCGAGACCAAAATCCCGGACGGCCTCAGCGTAACCCTGCGCGGCATGGTTCAGGGCATGCGCGCCTCCTTTCAGAGCTTCACGCTGGGCTTGATTCTGGCCGTCGTCCTGCTCTATCTCATTCTGGTCGCCCAGTTTCGTTCGTTCCGCGATCCGTTCATCATCCTGCTGGCGGTGCCGCCGGGTCTGGCCGGAGTTATTGTCACGCTGTATCTGTCCGGCACAACCGTGAACGTCATGTCGCTCATGGGCGTGGTCATGCTGGTGGGTATTTCCGTCTCAAACAGCATTTTGATTGTGGAGTTCGCGCATCATCTCGAAAGCGAAGGGCTGAGCGTGCGGGAAGCCGTCGCGACGTCCTGCCGCGTGCGGCTCCGCCCGGTGCTCATGACCTCGCTGGCCACCATCATCGGCATGCTCCCGATGGCGCTGAAGCTGGGCGAGGGCAGCGAGGCGTATGCGCCGCTCGCGCGCGCCATCCTGGGCGGGTTGACGGTGTCGGTTGCACTCACCGTATTTCTGGTTCCGGCCGCGTACGTACTGGTGTACGGGCAGAGGGAGGCTCGCTAGATGCGCCTGCTCTTCCGCTCGTTGATGATCGCGCTCGCGGCGGCGGCCTGTTTCGCTCAGCCGCCTCTGCGGCTGACGCTCGCCGACGCGCAGCGGCTCGCGATTCAGAATAATCCGCATATCACCGCCGCGAGTCTCAACGCCGCGGCCGCACACCAGGTCCCGGCGCAATACCACGCCGGCTTCGAACCGAGCGTGGCGGGCAGTTTCACCAGCGTCGGCGCCGATAATGGCAGCCGGTTGGCCGCCGGCGGCCTGAATAATCCCGTGGTATACGACCGCATCGGATCGGGTCTCAGCGTCGGGCAGTTGATTACCGATTTCGGCCGGACCGGCAATCTCGTCGGAATGGCGAAGCTGCAGGCCGAGGCGCAGGATCAAGCGACGGAAACGGCGCGCGCGGACATTCTTCTGGAAGTCGGCCGGGCCTATTTCGGTTTGCTCCGTGCGCAAGCGGTGATGAAAGTCGCGGATCAAACCGTGGCCGCGCGGCAAACGGTGGCCGACCAGGTGACCGCGCTGGCTGAGAGTAAGCTCAAATCCGCGCTCGACGTCAGTTTTGCGAATGTGAACCTGGCGGATGCCAGACTCTTACAGGTTCAGGCACAGAACGAAGTGAAATCAGCCGAGGCGAATCTCGCGACGGCATTGGGCCTGCCTAACACAACCGGATTCATCCTGAGCGAAGAGTCCATGCCCCCTGCCCTGCCCGATAAGATGGACACGCTCCTGCAGCAGGCCCTGCAAGACCGGCCGGAACTCAAGGATCTGCGGCTGCAGCAGAGCGCGGATGTGCGTTTCGCAAAAGCCGAACACGACCTCTACTTCCCGTCTCTCGGCGTGGTCGGGACCGCCGGATTCGTGCCGGCCGGTTACGCGGCGATACCGGGCCGCTATGGCGCGATCGGGTTGAACGTAACCATTCCCGTTTTCAACGGCGGGCTGTTCAAAGCGCGGCAGACCGAGGCGGAGCTGAAGGCGAGAGCGGCTGCGCAGGATGTGAGTGACCTGGAAAACCGCGTCACGCGCGACGTTCGCGTCGCCTATCTGAACGCCATCACGGCCTACGATCGACTGGCGCTCACGCAGCAGCTTCTGCAACAGGCCCAGCAGGCGCTCGATCTGGCGCAAAGCCGGTACGACCTCGGCTTAGGCTCCATCGTCGAACTCAGTCAGGCACAGCTCAACGTCACTTCCGCGCAAATCGCGGACGCCACCGCGCACTACGACTACCAGGCCCAGCGGGTGGTCGTGGATTTCCAGACTGGAGCGCTGCGCTAGCGTCCTCGGGGGCAACCCGATCCCGGCCTCCAGCCCGCTTCTTCGCGTACCGTCGCGGTTGTGAGTCCTGCGACGTTTCTACGCCTCGCCACCTCAGTCCTCGCAGCTCCTTTGCCGGCCCGCATCACAGTGGGTATTCGCGTGCACCAACTCTGGCGGGCGCACGCTCCGGCGGTCCGCTCCCTCAGGAGAGTTATGTTTAGCGCTCGGCTAGCGATCGCTACGGCTGCTATCGCATCGGCGGTTACTGTCGGCTGTTCGCGCAATACGATCGCCGCGGCCGAAGGCATCTCGGCCGGACGCGCCGGCGAGGGCCGCCACCTTCTTTATTCGTACGGATGTGGGTCTTGTCACGTAATCCCGGGCATTAGCGAAGCTACCGGGACCGTCGGCCCGCCGCTCGCTGGGCTTGCGAACCGGCAGTACATTGCGGGCCTGCTGGTGAATACGCCCGAGAATCTCTTTCGATGGATCAGGCAACCGCAGCAGATCGAGCCTGGAAGCGCGATGCCCAATCTCAACGTCACCGAACAGCAGGCTCACGATATGGCCGCCTACTTATACACACTGCATTGAGACACGAAACAGTGAGTGAAGATTTAGTGGAGTTGTATGAGTAGCCACAAGCCTCTGAACTTCTTCGGCCTCACCGCGCTGGTGTTGCTGGGCGCCGTCTCGGAACTGCTGGGCAAGCCGGTTGGGGGCGCGGCCGCTTCCGGGGCTGACGCGGCCGCACCCAAACGGCTGTTCAAGACCGTCTTCCTCACCGCAATCGCGGTGCTGGCCTTGCTGGGAATCGGCGGGCTTCTTTTCATGGCGTCGGGGTTATACAACATGGCCGCGGATCAGCCGCACACCCCGCCGGTCCGCTGGATGTTGCTCGCGGGCCGCACGCGATCTGTGGAATTTTACAGCCGCGGGATTGCCTCCCCTGATTTGAGCAACCCCACGCTCGCCAGAGACGGCTTCGTGTTCTATCGCAAGTTGTGCCAGCCGTGCCACGGAGGACCGGGTGTGGCGAACGATCAGGTGGGCCGCGGGATCAATCCCAAACCTCCACCGCTAACGACCACGGCTGTCAACTGGACTGACGCGCAGCTGTACTGGATCATCTCGCACGGCCTGAAGTTGAGCGGCATGCCCGGTTTCGCTCCGCCGCTCGGTGACCGGGATCGCTGGGCCCTTATCGCGTTTCTTCGCCGGCTGCCTTTGGTCTCGCCGGCCGATTATCAGTTGATGGCATCCTCTCCGGGCCAACCCTCCCTGCCTGCGGATGCGCCGAGCGATGCGGACTTGGGCTTCCCTTCGATTCAGAAGGGGAATCCGCGCCTCGGCAAGACCCTGATCAGCCAGTACGGTTGCGCCACGTGCCACCTGATTCCGGGCGGCGGGTCAGGCCTGGTCGGACCGCCGTTGACCGGCTTTGCCGAACGTCAATATATCGCCGGCATCCTGGTCAATACGCCCGCGAATGTCGTGGCGTTCATCACCGATCCCCAGGCGCTCAAGCCACATACAGCCATGCCGAATGTGGGGGTGCAGAGGACCGAGGCCATCGACATCGCTGCCTACCTTTACACCCTCGGTAGTCCCAATCGCCTGGCCGCCCTGCGCCGGGCAGGGACTCGCGCGAGGAACGGCTCAGAGCGAGCCGGACGTTGAAATCGAACCCGCCTTCGACAATCGGAATTTTTTGAGCAGCCGCAGTAACGTAACTCGCGCCTTCCGTTCGCGGTCGAGCCGGTCTTCCACCCTCCTGGCGGCGATTACGTTTCCTTTCCGGGCAGCGCTTATTTCCGCCCTCGTGAGGTCGAGAATCCGGTTCGTTGCCAACCGAATGCGTGTGATCAATTCTTCCTCCCCGGGCGGCATGCCGCGCTCCGGGGCCATTCTGGGAAAGCTCATTTGCTGCTCTCTGCTGTGCGTTCAGTCTCATCATAGACGGGGTCACCGGCGCCGTCAGTCGCGCCTGCGGGGTATTTTTCCGCTGCCCGATCCGGTAGTATCGGCCGCCACTCAAGGGTGGCGGCAGAGCGAAAGTAGCAGCTTTTCGTACGCGTCGGTGACCGCGTCCCATGAGTAGTGCTCACGGATTCGGTCCATTGCGTTTTGGCGTAGCTTTGCGCGTTCTGCTTCGGGCAACTCCAGCGCCAGGCGCAGCTTTTCGGGCAGTTCGCCGGGCTCGAACGGTATGCCCGCGCCTCCCGCCACTTCGGCGTTTTCGGGCGTGTTGCGGTAGAGCACCAGGGCGCCGCGGCCCATGGCTTCGATCAGTGCCGGATGCGTGCCGCCGACTTCGGTCGCGTGAATGTAAGCGAAGCAGTGCGAATCCAGCTGGCGGTAGCCTTCGCCGTAAATCGCGCCGGGAATCAGCACCCGCGGATCGCTCGTATCGCGCACCTGCCGGATGTATTCGCGCGCATACGGCGCATCGCCAACCAAGGCGAGCCGGTACGGCGTGCTGACTGTTTCAAACGCCTGCCTCACTTCCAGCGCGCGATTCTCCGGCTCCATGCGGCTGACATACAGAAAATAGCGGCCCGGCTCGAGCCCGAGTTTCGTGACAAGGGTCGCCTCCGCAACCCGCCCCACCTCGGCTCCGTAGGGAATGAAGATGCCTTGCTTGCCATAGCGCTCCCGGTAATAAACCTGAATGGCGTGAGCATCGGTGATCATGGCCGAGGGAAAAAAAGTCGCCAGCCGTTCCGACATCAGGTACCAGAGGCGCGCCAGGATATTCCACTTCTCGCGCTTGCGTTCGATGCCATCGACGTTCAGTGCCGTGGGAATTCCGGCCAGCCGCGGCCCCAGCGTGAAGATCGCGTTGGCGGCGTTGCAATACAGCGCCACGTCGGTGCGATGCGCCAGCAGGTGGAACGTGGATAGGAATGTATGCGCCACCGTATCGAGGTATTTGTGCCGAATGGTGGGCAGGGGTTGCAGGTGGACACCCCGATATATGCGCGCGTCAACCCGCTCCCGGCAATAGACCGTCACCTCATGGCCGCGCGCCGCCAGCCGCGTCGACAGTTCTTCGGCGAAGGTTTCGAATCCGCCGTAGTTGGCTGGAATTCCGCGCGTGCCGAGGAGGGCGATGCGCATCGATCCGGCGCGACCCTCAGGTCCGGGCGGCAGCCGACCGGGAGCGGATCAGTTTCTTCGGAGCCTGCTTACTGACCGGGGTGTAGTCGAACCAGCTCGCCATGTATTCTTCGTCGACCCGCCGGTGTGCCTGGATCAGGCGCCGCTTCGCAAAAGCTTTCCTCCAGTTCTTGGCCAGAAACCAGAGCGCCTTCAGCGAAGTCTGCTCCCATAAGATGCAGCAGCTCACCACCACGATGTCGCGCGCGGTTATGGAGAGGAAGTTGCGCCGGTACACGCCCGAAGAAATATTCTTGATCCGCATCAGGAACCGATTCTTCACCGAGTGCATGTTGATTTCCGGCGGCAGGGCGCGCCGGTTGCCGGGCAGCACTTTGCGCACGTGGTAACCGCGGGCGTACGGTACGTACAGACACTTCCATCCCATCAGTTGCGCGCGCCACGCGACATCGGCATCTTCGCGGTAGACAAAGAAATCGGCATCGAAGAATTCGCCGTCCAACGAGATGTCGTCGATCATCGAGCGGCGGTACAGCGCCGCCGCGGCGGTGGCGCCGAACACATACTCGTAATTCAGGTAGTGCCCGTTATCCACTTCCTGGCTGCCACGGTCCAGATGCCGCAGCATGGGATTGAAATAGATGCCGGTGGAATCGACGATCGCGCGCGCGGGAATCTCGAAATGCGGTGACATCGTCAGCAACTTCCCGCACACCGTGCCAATCCTGGAATCGAATTGCCCGGCGTCGACCAGCGCCTGGATGAAATTCGGAAGCAGCAGCACATCCGGGTTCAACGTCAGCACCCACTCGCCTTGTGAGCGCAGGATCGCCTGGTTCTGCGCGGCGGCAAAGCCGATGTTTTCTTCGTTGTAATAAACCTGGCAGGTCTCCTCGAATTGCTCGAGGATGTCGATCGTGCCGTCGGTCGAAGCATTATCGATGACAATGATTTCTTTGAGCGGATACTTCTGTGCCAGGACCGATTCCAGGCACCGCTTGATGAAGCGGCCGCTGTTGTAAGTCACAATCGTGACGGAGACAATCCCACTTTGCGCCATGAACCAAAGAACCTGAGATCCGAAGTTTTGTACTTCCGCCTACTGGTACAAGCCGAACACCGACAACTTTGAGTAATTCACCCGGCCGAAGAAATAACGGGCAGCCAGCACGATCACCTTGCTATAAGCCGCCACCGGCTTCAGGCTCCGTTGGAGAACCGATTCACTCCACATCCGCAGGATCGAACCCACGACAACGGCCGCGCACGCCACACCCCTCCCCATGGGATGAAAATGCTTGGCCGAATACCTAAGAAGACTACCATACCAATAAATCAACCGCTTCTCTAGTGTCAATTTCGAAATCGAATGAGCTCCGGTGTGTTTTGCAACAGCTTCCGGCACGAAATACCAGTGATACTGCCGGTGCACCGCCCGTCGGCAAAAATCCACGTCTTCGAACCAAACAGGCCAGAATCCCTCGTCAAATCCGCCGAGTTCTTCCCAGATTGTCCGCCGGATCATTAAGAACGCGCCGGCCGGCTGATCTACAATCTGCGACCGCGAATAGTCCAACTCTAATCCACGATACGCACGATTGATGGGGTTCCGTGCCCAAGCCCGATTTAGCAAGAGAGCTTCCAAAGCGAGCACCGCCGGAGTTGGGAATTTCCGCACCATAAAACCAACCTGGGGTTTTTCCTCTAAGTCTAAAAGTAACCCGCCCGCCCCCGCTGCCTGCGGCAACTCGCACGCCGCACGCAGCGGTTCGAGGCTGCTCTGTAAGACGGCATCAGGGTTCAGAAGCAGGATATAAGTGCAATTCAATACAGAAAAACCCTGGTTTACGGCTCCGGCAAATCCTAGATTGGTCGAGTTGAGGATCACTCGTACGCCGATGCGTGCCGCTACTTCCCCGGTGCGGTCGGAAGATGCATTATCGACGACAACAACTTCTGCACCAGTGCGAAGCGCGGCGTCCAGACACGGACCAATCGCCGCCGCCGAGTTATGAGTGACGATGACGATACCGGTATCTGTCATGTGTCACTTTGTCCCACGCCCTGTGAGAAAGAAGTACAACTGCCAATATCGATCGAAGCCGGCAGCCTTCTGGATTTCGTAAATCGTGCGTTCATTCTGCCGCAGAAAACTCTCCGAAACGACGGGCCCTCTTCCCCGGAAGTGGGAGCTTTCGCGGAAGCCCTGCCATTTTCCGCGGAGCCAGGCCGAGCCCGCGCCGTGGCGGGCTGCCACCCCTCCCCACAGAGCTTGCGCGACCCAGACCGGCCAGTTCCGGCGTTGTGGATAATGCAACGCCAGGATGTAACATTGGTTGCGCGCCAGGCGGCGGACGGTTTCCGGATGCCAGCGCCCCAGCGTGGCGCTGCCATGGTGCCAGGCAATGGCTTCCGGCACGTACATTCCGGTAATCCCTTGAGCGGCGCAGCGCAACCCGAATTCGACATCTTCTAAATAGGACTCAAATCGTTCGTCCAGCAGACCCACCCGTTCCACCAGATCGGCGCGCAGGACGAGCGCCGTCCAGGGCGCCAGGAAGATTTCGCGACGCATCGCAAACGCCGGCCCATCCACGCGGCCTTGACCGACGCGCCAGGCGGTGCCGCCCGCGCACACAGCATCGAAGGTGGCATCCAGGCGGTCTTTCACGGCCGCCGAAAAGATTTTGCCGGTGGCGAAAGCCGCAGCAGCAGCCATCAGGGTTGCGAAATAATCGGGCGCGAGTACCACGTCACTGTTGAGGACGGCTATCCAGGGTGTGTGGCTCTCGCGAATCCCGCGGTTCACGGCCGCCGCAAAGCCCGCATTCCGGCCCATCGAAATCACTCGCGCTCCACGTCCGCGGGCGAGTTCGGGCGCGCCATCGCTCGATCCGTTATCGACCACCAGCACCTCGGACGGCCGCTCGGTTTGTGCGTCGACGCTGGCCAGCAGCCCCTCCAGCAGGTCCCGGCCGTTCCAAACCGGGACAATCGCGGTCAGGCTCATCGGACCGCGGCTGGGGAATTGCTCCGCTGAGCCGCTGATATCATGGAACTGATGAGACGGGCTTTCCTTCTGCTGTCGCTTACGGGCGCGCTGTTAGCCGGCCAGGATCTTTCCAAGGTCCACACGGTGTACCTGATGCCTATGGCGCGCGGTCTCGACCAATATCTGGCGAACCGGCTGACACAGGAGCGCGTCTTCGAGGTGGTGACCGATCCGAAAAGCGCCGACGCGGTGTTCACCGATCGCATTGGCCCGACTTTCGAAGATAAACTCGCCGAGCTGCAAGGTAACCCGGAGCCGGTAAGCAGGTCACCCAAAGATGAGGAAACGCCCAACCCGCCCTCATCCGCAAACAGCCCGCTGCCTAGAGTCTCTGCGCCGGCTTCCTCGTTCGGGTCCGGCAAAGGGACGGTATTCCTGATCGACCCCAAGACCCACCACGTGTTGTGGTCGGCATACAAGCCTTCGAAAAGCTCCCGTTCCGACGATTTGAATCGCACAGCCTCCGACATTGTAAGCCGTCTCAAGCGCGATCTGAAACCCAAGGAATAGCTCGCAGCGCCAAGGCTCGCGGGACGACAGTCAGCGGGACACCCGTGTGATATACTTCCCCACAAGTCGGGAAAGGAGAAGTCCCTTGAGATATAAGGTTTACGGGGTCCGGATCGCGTTTTTAGGCTTGTTCGCCGCGGCCATGTGGGCGCATCATTCTCCATCGGCCGAGTTCGACATGAGCAAAAAGATCACGCTGACCGGTACCCTGACCAAGGTGGATTGGATCAATCCTCATATCAAGGTCTCCATGGACGTGAAAGGCGAGGGCGGAAAAGTCGAGAACTGGGGTCTGGAAAGTAATCCGCCCGCCTGGTTTCGACGGGTCGGCGTCAGCCGCAATGATCTGGCTAAGGCGATCGGTCAGACGGTGAAGGTGGAAGGCGTCCGTTCCAAGGACGGAAGCTTTTACGGGTATCTCCAGAAGATCATCCTGCCGGACGGGACTTCGCTGGAGTTGGTCAGTCCGAATGCTGCCCAGGAGTACGGAAAATGAGACTACAGTTGCTTTGCTTATTGACCGCCGCGGCTCTCGTTCCGATGATCGGCAGCGGTGCCCCGGCCAAGGCTTCCGCCAGCGGTGTGAAGCGAACGGCCGATGGCCATCCCGACCTGAGCGGCGTCTGGCAGTTCGCCATTGATCTGCCGCCGGGCGCGCTGAAGAGGGAGAGCAACGGCTCGGTTTCTTTCAAGAGCTTCGACCCGAGCGCGCGCCGGCCCGCCCCAGCGCCGGTTCCCGGCGCATTGCCATTTACGGCCGCGCCCTCATATAAACCGGAGTTTCAGGCAAAGGTGAAGGAACTGGAAGCGCACGAAAACAAAACCGACGAAGTGTTCTATTGCGGCAAGCCGGGCGTGCCCCGCATTGGCTCGCCGCGCAAGATCGTGCAGCTTCCCAACGAGATCATCTTCTTTTATGAGGACATCTCGGGCGACCCGTACCGCATCATTCCCACCGACGGTCGGCCGCACCGCGCGGGCGCCAACCCCACGTATTATGGCGATTCGGTCGGGCACTGGGAGGGCGACACACTGGTGGTGGACGTAACGAATTTCGTCGACAGCAGCTGGTTCGGCGAAGACGGCTACTTCCACAGCGACGCCATGCATGTCATCGAACGCCTCTGGCGCAATGGCGAAAACCTGGCGTACCAGGTGACAGTGGAGGATCCGAAAGTTCTCACGGCGCCCTGGACCGAAGCGCCGCGCGTGATTAAGCCATCCAACGATCCGCTGGAAGAATCGCCCAAGTGCGTCGAGACCGACGGCAACAAGCTGACGAACAACGACCATCACGTCCAGCGCTAACAACGTAAGCCAAACTGCGGACTGGAGGGAAATATGAGCAGGAGTAAGGGGAAGGGGCGCATTTCCCGCCGGAAATTTTTGGAGGGGACTGGCGTCGCCCTGGTAGCCGCGGCCGAAGTCCCGGCCATCCGTGCCGCCACCGAAGCCGGCGCCGGGATTCGCCTAACCGTGAACGGCGCCACGCATCATCTGAAGGTGCAAGACCGCGCCACGCTGGTAGAGGTGCTGCGCGACCAGTTGATGCTTACCGGCACCAAGATCGGCTGCGATCGCGGCGAATGCGGCGCCTGCACCGTGCTGATGGATGGCAAGCCGGTCTACTCCTGCAGCCAGCTGGCGGTGTGGATGGACGGCAAGTCGATCGAAACCGTCGAAGGGCTGGCCAATGGCGAGCAGCTCGACCCGCTGCAAAAGGCCTTTGTCGAGCACGACGCGCCGCAATGCGGCTTCTGCACCTCCGGGCAGTTGATGGCCGCGAAAGGCTTGCTGCAGCACAATCCGCATCCGAATGAAGAACAGGTGCGCGCGGGTCTTACGGGTAATATCTGCCGCTGCTCGGCATACAACCGCTACGTGGAAGCAACGCTGGCGGCTGCGTCTTCGATTCCGGCCGGGGGTACCGCGAAGTTTGAACCGGCGGCAGGCGCGCCGCTGCCCCCGCTCAAGACCGCGGGACATCCGACACCGCGCATTGATGCCACCGAGCGCGTCACCGGTAAAGCCAACTACACGGGCGATGTTTACCTGCCGGGAATGCTGTACGCGCGCGTGTTGCGCAGCCCGCATCCGCACGCCCGCATCCGCAGCATCGACATTTCCAAGGCGTCCGCGATGCCGGGCGTGAAGGCCGTAGTCACTCACGAGAACTGCCAGGTGGTGTGGGGCGCGGGCGGCATCGCCGGCGGTCTTCAATACAACGACCAGGTCAAGAAGATCACCAAGCAGCGTCGGTATATTTTCAACAACCCGCTGCGCTTCGTCGGCGAACCGGTGGCGGCCGTCGCGGCCACGGACCGGCACCTTGCCGAAGAGGCGCTCGCGAAGATCACGGTCGATTACGAAGTGCTGCCGCATGTGCTGGACCCCGAGGAAGCGCTCACCCCGGGTGCTCCGAAGATCTGGCCGGAGGGCAACCTGGCGCTCGACGCGCGCAACGAGGCCAAGCCGATCGGGCAGCGCCGTGGCAATGTCGAGCAAGGCCTGAACAGCGCCGATCACGTATTTGAAAACCGTTTCAGCACCGCTTTCGTGCACAACGCGCAGATGGAGCCTCGGGCGGCCGTGGCCGAGTGGGACGGCGACAAGCTGACGGTCTACACGCCGACCGGCGGCATCGCCAACTGCCGCCACGACATCGCCCGCGATCTCGGAATTCCCGATGAGAAAGTTCGCGTGATCTCGCAGTACATGGGCGGCAACTTCGGGAACAAGAACCAGAACCAGGATGCCGATCTGATCGCGGCCATGCTCGCCAGGCAGGCAGGCGCGCCGGTGAAGCTGGAGATGTCGCGCAAGGAAGATTTCATTGGCATGCACGGCCGCTGGCCGACCATCCAGTATTTCAAAGTGGGGGTCGATCGCGAAGCCGCGCTTACGGCTATTCGACTGCGCGGTTATAGCGGCATGGGCGGGCATCGCAAGAACTCCGGAAATATCGGCGGCATGGACGCGTTCCATTGCGACAACACCGAGGAAACGATCTACCCCGTCTACACCAACCGCACGGTTTCGGGGAACTTCCGCGGGCCCGAATTTCCCCAGGGCTACTTCGGATTCCAGTCGATGATGGACGACGTAGCCTACAAAGTGAAGAAAGATCCGGTGGAGTTCGCGTTGAAGAACATGATCCGGAGGCCCAGCGCGACGGCCGAGTTCACTAATTACACGCTCGATCAATGCATCCGCCGCGGCGCCGAAGTTTTCGATTGGAAGAACCGTTGGCGTCCGGAGCCGGGTTCGGATCGCGGGCCAATCAAACGGGGCGCGGGCATGGCTTACATGGCGTTCCGTTCGGGCGTGGGCCACAGCAATGCGGTGATCCGCGTCGATGCCAATGGCCGTTATTACGTGCATGTGGGCGTGACCGATGTCGGGGCGGGCGCCAAGACCACTATGGGACTGATCGCCGCTGAAGCGCTCGGCGTACCCTTGTCCCAGGTGACGGTGGTCTGGGGCGACACCGACCGCTGCCCGTACTCGGTCGGCGAGTCCGGAAGCCGCACCACCATTATGACCGGCCACGCGGTAATGGAGGCCGCGCGCGATATCAAGAAGCAGATCGCCGAGAAGGGTCTTCCCAAAGGCAACGATTTCCTCACCGTGGAGGCTGGACCGAATCCGCGGGTGGCGGAGGGGAAGGTGCGCAACGCCTTCGGCGCCCATTTCGTGGAAGTCGAAGCCGATACCGAGTTGGGCACTCTCCGGGTGACGAAGTATCTCGCGGTGCACGATTGCGGCCGCATCATCAACCCGCTGACGGCGGAAGGGCAGATCAAGGGCGGCGCGCTCATGGGCATCGGCATGGCCTTGCATGAGAACTTGCTGTACGATCCCCGGAGCGGTCAGCCGCTGACCGCCGGATACTACGGCGCGCGTATCCTGACCCACCGGGACGCACCCAACATCGAAGTGATCTTCATCGAAAGCGACGACGGCTACGGGCCGTACGGCGCCAAGAGCATCGGCGAATCCGGCAAGGTGCCGGCTGTCGGGGCGGTGGCCAACGCGGTGTTCAACGCGCTCGGCCATCGCATTAAAGATTTGCCTATCACTCGCGACAAGGTTCTGGGGGTGCTGGCATGAAGGCCTTCACGAACGTCAATCCGCGGGCTCTCCCGCAGGCGGCAAAACTGCTCCAGGAGACCACCGCAGCCGGACGTTCCGCCGCCATTGCCGGCGGCGGCAGCGATCTGCTCGGCATGATCAAGGACCACCTGGTCGAGCCGGACCTGCTCGTGCATCTGAAGGGCATCAAGGGACTCGATCAAGTGGTGGTCGGCGGACGCGGAGTGCGCATCGGCGGGCAGACGACCCTCGACGCCGTGGCGGCTCATTCGGTGGTCCGCAGCCGCTACGCCGTGCTGGCCGAGGCGGCGGAGAGCGTGGCCACGCCGCAGATTCGCAATGTGGGAACGCTCGCGGGCAACGTCTGCCAGCGGCCGTGGTGCTGGTATTACCGCAACGGTTTTCCGTGCTTCAAGGCGGGCGGCAACCAGTGCTTTTCCATCACCGGCGAGAACCAGTTCCACGCGATTTTCGGCGGCGGTCCGAGCTTTATCGTGCATCCTTCCGATACCGCGCCGGCGCTGCTGGCGCTCGATGCGAAGTTCCGCATCGCCGGCCCTTCGGGCGAGCGGACCGTTTCGGCCGCTGACTTTTTCGTTCTGCCCAAGCAAAACGCCGCCCGCGAGAACGTGCTGGCAAATGACGAAGTGCTGGCTTCGGTCGAATTGCCGGCGCTGCCTCCCGGCACCCGCAGTACCTATCACAAGGTGATGGATCGCGAAGCGTGGACCCATGCGGTGGTGAGCGCCGCAATCGTGCTGGAGATGGATAAAGACGTGTGCCGCTCGGCGCGCATTGTGCTGGGCGGTGTTGCGCCGATGCCCTGGCGTGTGCCGGAAGCCGAGCGGTTGCTGGCCGGACAGCGCGTTACCCCCGAACTGGCCGCGCGTGCGGCCGAAGCCGCCCTCGCCGGCGCCATCCCGCTGGCGAAGAACGCGTACAAAGTGCCGCTGACGAAAGCCGTCGTGCGGCGGACCTTGGTCGAGCTTTCAACGCGAGCGTAAATGATCAGACAGACAGCCTCCTATCTCGCCATCGCGGCGCTGGCGTTCACCGCGTTCGCGCAGCCGCGCAAGCCACAGCCGCCCCAAACGGTGCG
The DNA here is from genome assembly GCA_035295805.1 of Bryobacteraceae bacterium. GTDB lineage: Bacteria > Acidobacteriota > Terriglobia > Bryobacterales > Bryobacteraceae > PSRJ01. The sequence continues at coordinate 46,071 of DATGII010000026.1, forward strand.
GATCTATATCTTCGATTGCGGTATCCTCGATAACGCCGACACCTCCCGGTATCAACTGAAGCGCAATGAGGTCGCGACGCACTTGATGTCCATGCCCGTCTTTCTGATCGCGCACCCTAAGGGAACGCTATTGTGGGACACGGGCGCCATACCCGACGCGACCTTTAAGTCCGATGGCCTTCCGGCCACGCTTCGGTATGGCACATCCTTGAAGCCGCTGGGCGAACAAATGGCTTCGGTTGGCTACACACCGGCCGATATCACGTATCTGTCGTTTTCGCATTTCCACTGGGACCACATCGGCAACGGGAACATGTTTGCGGGCTCGACGTGGCTGGTTCGGCAGAAGGAGCGTGACATCATGTTTGCTCAGCCGGCCTCGGATCGCACCATTCCGGCTAATTACAGTGCGCTCAAGAACAGCAAAACCGTGATCGTCAAGGGCGATGAGTACGACGTGTTCGGGGATGGCACTGTCATCATGAAGTCGGCGCCCGGCCACTCGCCCGATCACCAGGTGCTGTTTGTAAAACTGGCGAAAACCGGGCCTGTCCTAATTTCCGGCGACCTTTGGCACTATCCGGAAGAGCGGAAACTCGGGCGGCTGCCGACCATGGAATATAACAAGGAGCAGACCGCCGCATCGCGCCAGCGTATTGATGCGTTTATCCAGAAGACCGGCGCGCAGCTGTGGATCCAGCACGATTACTACGGCATCTTGAAACTCAAGAAAGCGCCTGAGTTCTACGAGTAGCCCGGTAGCGATTCACAGATGCAAAATTCGGCCCCCCGCCTCCTCGGCGCCACTAAGATGAATTGAGGAGGGAGCGCAGGCATGCGGATTGGGGTAATTGGTTCGGGCAATGTCGGCGGGACACTGGGCACGCGCTGGGCGAAAAATGGACACACGGTCGTATTCAGCTCGCGTGCTCCCGGCTCGCGGGAGATGAAGCAGCTCGTTGATACCGCCGGAGCGATGGCGCGGGCAGCGTCTGTGCCGGAGACGGCGGCAACCAGCGAAGTTGTGCTGCTGGCCACGCCCTGGCCTGCGTCCCGCGATGCGCTGGCCGCCGCCGGCGATCTCTCCGGCAAGATTCTGATCGACGCCACCAACCCGTTATTGCCGAGCCTGGACGGCCTGACGGTTGGTACTTCCAGCTCCGGCGCCGAGCAGGTCGCGGGTTGGGCCCCGCGCGCCCGAGTCGTCAAGGCCTTCAATACGGTGGGATACAACGTCATGGCAAACCCGCGCTTCGATGGGCGGGGCGCCCTCCTGTTTTACTGCGGCGATGATGCTCCGGCGAAAGAGGCTGTGCGCGATCTGGCTGCCGAACTGGGCTTCGACCCTGCCGACGCCGGTCCCCTCGTGCGAGCGCGCCTGCTCGAGCCCTTCGCCCTGTTGTGGATTTCGCTTGCCTTCTCGCCGGGCCACGGACGCGACTTCGCGTTTCAAATGCTCAAGCGGAATTGATCGCCCGCCGCACAGCTGAGCATCCAACTCCACAGCTGCGGGGCCGCAAAGGATCGAGCCCCGGAATGGGGCCGATCCCTCACGAGGATCTTCGTGTGCATTCTCACGCGGATACGGCGCCGCCGGCCCCCGAAACTGCCGGATTGCGGCCGAAAACCGCCCCGGGCAGACGCGTTAGTTACTCAAAATAAATCACCTAGCTCCGTCGGCCCGCCAACTCCCACAAAAGGTACAAAACGTGCTCAGGTTAATATCGATTCAGGGCGGAGATGCGAATTTCCGGTGATACTATAGGGGGTAGATGAGCTTACTGTCGCCCAGACTCCAGCTTAAAGTCGCACAGAAGCAGATTCTGACCCCTGGGCTGGTCCAAATGGTCACCGTGCTTCAGCTTAACCGGCTGGAGCTGAAAGAGATGATCACCCAGGAGATCGTCAAGAACCCCGTTTTGGAGGAATCTCTCGAAGACGCGGGTGAAGAGATCACCGCCGAAGAACTACTACCTTTGCTGGAGCCGGACCGGGTGGCGGAGCCCGCCGACCAACAGATTTTGGAAGCGGCGGCGGACCAGGCGAGTCCGGTCGATGGAATCGCCGCCGATCTGTCAATCAATGGCGCGGTCCTCGCCGATGCCGAGGATAGCGCCGCGGCCGTCGCCGCCGCCGAACTGGCGCCTCCGGATCCGCTGGCAGCCGAACCGGCGACCGCGACCGATCCCTTCGACGAAATCGACTTTGGCTCGTTTTTCGACGATTACCTGGATCCCGGCTATAAGAGCCCGGCCTCGGAATCGGTCGAAAAGCCGTCGTTCGAAACGTTTCTGTCTGCGCCCATGACGCTTGGCGACCATCTGCGGTCGCAGCTGAGCGTCAGCCTGATTTCGGACGAGATCCGCAACGCGGCAGAATCCATCATCGGCAACCTGGACGAAGACGGCTACCTGTCGGCGTCTTTGGAAGAAATCGCCACGGCCGGCGAGCACAAGCCGGAGCACGTCCAGGAAGCGCTGAAAGTCGTGCAATCGCTCGACCCCGCCGGCGTGGCCGCGCGCAACCTGCAGGAGTGCCTGCTGCTGCAGATCGAAAGCCTCAATGGCAAGGGCGGCGTGGCGTGGCAGATCGTGGCGAATCACCTGCGGCTCCTCGAGACGCGGCAATATAAGGAACTGGCCAAAGTATTGGGGCGGCCGCTCGAACACATCGAGATTGCCATCAATATGATCCACCACCTGAACCCGCGGCCGGGCCAGCGTTATTCGGGCTCCGGCGCGCGCGTTGTGGAACCGGACGTCACGTTTCTGAAGGACGGCGACGACTGGATCATCCAGATCAACGACGACGACGTCCCGCAGCTTCGGTTAAACGCGCAGTATCGCCGCATGCTGGACCGGGATAACGGCGCCACCAAAGAAGTTCGCGACTACGTCCGCGAGCGGTACACGTCGGCAATTCAGCTGATGAAGAACATCGAGCAGCGCAAGCAGACGATTTTGAAGGTCTGCCAGGCCATCGTGCGCCGCCAGACAGAGTTCCTCGCGCACGGCATCGATCATCTCAAGCCGATGATGATCAAAGAAGTCGCCGAGGAAGTGGGCGTGCATCCTTCGACCGTCAGCCGCGCCGTAGCCGGCAAATATTCGCACACGCCGCAAGGCGTCTTCGAGCTGCGTTACTTCTTCTCCGAGGCCGTCCAGGGCCCGTCGGGAAGTGGCACGCCGCTGCTGCTGCTGAAGCGCAAGGTCAAAAAGATGATCGAGGACGAGGACCGAACCCGGCCGCTCACCGACGAACAGATTACCGCGCTGCTGCAAAACGAAGGCATCGACGTGACTCGCCGCACGGTTGCCAAGTACCGCGAGGACATGAAGATTCCGTCCACTCACCAGCGCCGCATCCGGAACTGAAACTCCACAAATGGAGTTATAAAGGGAGTGAGGGAGGGTGTCATCGGCCCTGCCCCTTACTGGAGAACCCATGAAGATCACGTACACGGGTAGGCAAGTGGAACTGGCTCCGGCCCAGTTGAAGAAGCTGGAAGCACGCTTCGCCAAGGTCGGGAAGTTGCTGGACGGCAGGAAAGAATGCGAAGCCCACGTGATTCTGTCTTTGGAGCGCCATTTACATCAGGCGGAAGCAACCATTAATTACCATCATCATCAACTCGTCGGGATCGGATCGAGCAACGACTTGTTCACCGCGGTTCACTCGGCAATCGAGAAGTTGGAAAAACAGGCGGTCAAGACTCGGACCAAGTGGCGCGATACCAAGCGCACGCCGCGCAAGGCGGACGAGGAAAGCGAAGCGGCTTCGGCCCCGGAACCGGAACCGGAAGGAGAGCGGCAGGTATTTCGCGTCAACCATCACCAGAAGCGCAAGCCGATGACGCTGGATGAAGCGCTGTTGGAGATGGATAAAGACCGCGACTATCTGGTCTACCGCGACGCGCAAAGCGACCGCATAGCGGTCCTGGTGCGGCGCCGCGACGGCAATTTCGATCTGGTGGAAGGATAACGACCGCGGATGGCGCGAACGAGTCGTCCGGCGCCCGGCCGCGCGAACGAGGAGTCTGCCCAGAAGCCCGAACTGGTGGTGATCACCGGCCTGAGCGGTTCCGGCAAAGCTTCCGTTTTGAAAGCGCTCGAGGATCTGGGGTTTTACTCGGTCGATAATCTGCCGGTCGATTTGATCCCGAAATTTGCCGAGCTGACGCGCGACAATCCCGGCGTTGAATCGACGGCGCTGGTGGTGGACATCCGCGAAGGCGTCGGGCTGGAGCGGTTCCCGGACATCTTCTCGCGGCTGCGGCGTTCCATGCGGGTCCAACTGATCTTTCTCGAGGCCGACGAGCACGCGCTGGTGCGGCGTTTCAGCGAGACCCGCCGCCCGCATCCGCTGGGCGGCAACCGCTCTATCATCAAGAGTATCCGCACCGAGCGGAAGCGTCTCGCGCCCATTCGCGCCGTCGCGGACCTGATCATCAACACCTCGAAGTTCACGGTGCATGAGCTGCGCGAGTTCATCGGGGAGCGGTTTACCGGCCATCGCGAAGAATCGAAGATTCACATTTATGTCACCAGCTTCGGGTACCGCTACGGCTTGCCCCAGGATAGCGACCTGGTCTTCGATGTGAGATTCCTGCCCAATCCGAATTATGTGCCGCGGTTCAAGAACCTGACCGGGAAGAACCCCGCGGTGGCGCGATACATCCGATCTTTCCCGCAGACCGTCGAATTCATCTCTCGCATCTCCGATCTGTTGGTCTATCTGGTGCCGCATTACATCCGCGAAGGCAAGAGCTACCTGACGATCGCGTTCGGATGCACTGGCGGGCAGCACCGCTCCGTGATGATCGCAGACTCGATCCGCGAAAACCTCCTGAAGGCCGGCTTCAAAGCCAAGGTCAACCACCGCGACATTCAGCAATCCGCGCGCAGAGTGTAAGGCGCGACCGGGGAAGGCCCGATTCCGGCGAATCAAACGCGCGGCGCCGGTCCGAACTGAGAACTTTCGCCGATCGGCTTCAGGTCCCCGCGGCATTTTCCCTATAATGCTGTCATGCGGCGAATCGTGCGCGGCCCGGCTGTCAAATTGGCGCTGGCCGTGCTGTGTGTCGGGCTGGCGGCTGTCCTGTTTCTAAACAGCGGTAGTTTTCTGGTGGTCGATACTCGCCGGAAATCCGAAGCGCTGGTGATCACGCAGGGCGATTCGCTCGATGCCCAGTACTGGATGGCGCTGCGCCTATTGGGAGAGGGTTATGGGCGCGAGCTCCTGTTGGATGCCCGCGCCAATCTCATTTTGTTCGGGCGCAGCCAGGCCGATTTGGCGGCCGAGTTTATTCACAGGACCGCCGCCGGGATGGAGGACCGGGTTCGCGTGTGCGCGATCCAGGGCGATACCACTGCGCAAGAGACATATGAAGTGGATCAATGTCTGAAAAACCGGGATGTGCACGACGTTTTGCTGGTGGTCGATGATTTTCACAGCCGGCGTTCGCTGGCGATGTTCTCGCGCCTGCTGCCCCATTACCGATGGTCGATCGCGGCGGTGCCGGATGCGACGAAGTTCGGGCCCCAGTGGTGGCGCAAGCGCGAATGGATCCGCACCACCATCGTAGAATGGCAACACTTGCTGTGGTGGGAACTGGTTGACCGGTGGCGCTTCCCGCCCGTGACCGAATACGGCACGCCGGTTAGCGCCACCGGGCAGAGCCCGGCCGCGCCAGGCGGTTCCCGCCCGACCACTCAGATGCCGATAGCCCGCATGTGGGCTTCCGGATAACGCGTGCCGGCAGTAATCCCGGGCGGCGCTGCCTCCTCGAGCCGTTTCAAATCGGCTGCCGATAAGGAAATGTCGAGCGCGCCGAGATTCTGATCCAGATACGCCCGCCGCTTGGTTCCGGGGATCGGAACCAGGTCTTCACCCTGGGCCAGCACCCATGCCAGCGCGACTTGCGCCGGAGCGCATCCTTTTTCATTGGCGATCTGCTCGATGCCTCTCACGATGCGCAGGTTATGTTGCATCGCGTCTTGCTGAAAGCGCGGATGGAATTTCCGGAAATCCTTGTCGCCCAGCGCACTGGTGTTTTGAAAGCGCCCCGTGAGAAAACCGCGGCCCAGCGGGCTATATGGTACAAACCCGATACCGAGTTGGCGGCACGCAGCCAGGATTCCCTCCTCGGGATCGCGCGTCCACAGAGAGTACTCCGTCTGCAACGCGGTGATCGGATGCGTAGCGTGGGCGCGGCGGATGGTCTGCTCGCCGGCTTCGGAAAGACCCAGATAGCGCACCTTGCCTTGCTCGACCAACCGCGCCATCGCGCCCACCGTTTCTTCGATCGGAGTCTTAGGATCGACCCGGTGCTGGTAATAGAGATCGATGGTCGCGATCTTCAGGCGCCGCAAACTGCTTTCGCAAGCCTGCTGTACGTATTCGGGACGGCCGTTCACACCTTGAAAGGAGCCGTCGGCGCCCCGTACGTTGCCGAACTTGGTCGCGATAATGACTTCGTAGCGGCGCGATCCCATTGCCCGGCCCACCAGCTCTTCATTCCGCCCCACCCCGTACATGTCAGCTGTGTCGAAAAAGGTAATTCCTCGATCAATCGCGTGGTGAATGGTGGCAACCGATTCGGCGTCATCAGTCTCGCCATAGAACTCCGACATCCCCATGCAGCCCAGTCCTTGAGCAGACACGACCAGCGAACTCTTACCGAGGCGTCTATATCGCATATGAATTTGAATCTCCGCTTCGGGAAACCATGCAGGATCGGCACCGAAGTGACATTGTAATCAAAGTAATCGACCTGGCGAGGAAGGCGGCGCGGCCCAGGCGGAAACGGAGTACGGTCCCGCCGTGGCACAAACGATTTCCACGTTAAGTACTGTCATTTATCAGACTCGACTCCAGTAGTCCTATGGTAGCCAAAAGATCGAGGTGCCCTTACCGTAGGTTTGGGCCTAAGATTTTGGTAAGGCGGGAGTTCGCACCGCTCCATAACACGTCATTTGAGAAAACCCGGGCAGCGCCGAAGCGGCCGAAGTGGTCGCCGGCGCCGACGAGTGCCGGGGATGTAGTTAGACCTGACAAGCGCCTCGCGGAAAACTCGTGACGACTGCATACCACGTAGATCCTCTGACAGATCCCCGCTGGCCGAACCTCCTGGACCACCACAGGCGGTCGACAGTGTTTCACAGTTCGGCTTGGCTGGAAGCATTGAGGCGCACCTATGGGTACCGCGCTGTAGCCCTGACCACTTCCCCGCCCGGGCGCTCCTTGGAAAACGCGCTGGTCCTATGCCACGTAAAGAGCTGGCTCACCGGAAGGCGCTTGGTATCGGTTCCATTCGCCGATCATTGTACGCCGCTGGTAGATTCGGCCGAGGATCTCGACTGCCTGCTCTCGCGCGTGAAGACTGAATATGGCGGCGCCAGGAAACGATATATCGAGTTGCGGTCGGTCGACGGCCCGCTGCAAAACCGGGCCGGATTTGCCGAGTCGAGCCGGTTTTTCCTACACCGGCTGGACTTGCGTCCCAGCCTGGATGCGCTGATGCAGCGTCTGCATCCGAGTTGCATCCGGCGCCGGCTGATACGCGCCATGCGGGAAAAGTTCGTTTACGAAGAAGGCCGGACGGAACCCATCCTGCGGAACTTTTACCAGCTGGCGTTGCTGACTCGCCGGCGCCAAAACCTCCCGCCCCAACCGCTGGCCTGGTTTCGCAATCTGATCAGCTGCCTGGGCGAGCATTTAAAGATCCGTTTGTTGTTCCATTCCGGGCAGCCGGCAGCGGGGATTCTGACGATCCGCTATCAACGCACGATGATCTACAAGTACGGCTTCTCGGACGCGCGCTACCACCGGTTGGGCAGCATGCAGCTGCTGCTATGGAAGGCCATCGAAGAAGCCAAAAAGGAAGGGCTCACCGAATTCGACATGGGGCGCAGCGATTTGACCAATGACGGGCTGGCGCGGTTCAAGGACCGCTGGGGTTGCAGCCGCTCGCTGCTCACGCACTTGTGCTATCCGGCGGAGCGCTTGCGGCTCGACCCGGATGACCGAAAGGTTCGGATCGCTCGCCTACTGTTTGGCCTCGCGCCGGACCGCGTTCTGGTGACAGCGGGCAACCTGTTATACCGGCACATGGCTTGAGCCGCGGGCGGCCCGCACCGCTAACTGCGCAGCCGCAGCACGAACCAGATCATTCCAAACACCAGCAAACCGGAGGCCGAGACCTGCAGCGGCCGCAGCGAGCGCGCCACGCGGTTGAGACGCGTGAAGGCGAACCAGAACGCGGCCGTCGCCAGAATCTGAGCGAGCGCGGCGCCGCCGAATACCAAGCCGGGCCGATATCCGGTCGATTGCAGGAATAAATGAAAATACAACCCGTGAAAAACGCCCAGCACGGCGGCGATCATCCAACGCAGTCCGGCCTCGGGAAGAAGCAGGATTTCGACCGCCAGGTAAGCCACGGTCAGGGCTGTGGCGGCTTCGACGAAGCGCGGGGCGGGCTGCCAGCCGAAGTGCGGCATGATCCAAATCGAGGCCGCCTGTCCGGCCAAGAACATGGCCGTGAGAACCAGCAGTTCTTTGCCGCTGCGGCCCGCTAGCACCAGCGCCGCTAAAAATAGAAGCTGCGCCACGCCGCCCCAGGCGCGGATAAATCCGCCGCCGGCCTGAGTGATCCCGATTTCGAGCGCCGTCAGCGGGCGAAATCGCAGCGTGGCGCGCGAGAACGACAGATCGAATACCGCCTCATCGTTCTTGCCTCCCATGTACGCGCGCAGCAGATGCACGTGATTAGGCACCGTAATCGATGGGAACGTGCAGCTCACATCGATCAGGTCGGGGGGCGCGGCAAATTGATAGTCCGCCGTGCAGAAATACGTGGCGGCGGGCTCGTCGGAGTTGCATTCGGAATTCAGCAGCCGCGCCTCCCGGCCGGCGCTCGAAAAATGGATGTGCTGAAAAATCGAGCGGCTGGGATCCCTCATGTGGCTCAGCTCATACAACGGCATCCGGAGCTCGTAGTGTCCGCGGCTTCCGTTCACCGTCAGGTCTCCCGAGCTGAGGCTCATCACGTGCGCGAAGCCAGGCGCCGCCAGCAGCGCCAGCCAGAGACGGCGGTTCATGGATTGGTTTCGACTTTCGGCGCCGGTTCCGGCGAGAACTGCGCGCCCAGCCGCGCCTTGCGGATCCTCA
>DATGII010000027.1:0-15742 GCA_035295805.1 Bryobacteraceae bacterium
ATATCGGCGAGGGTTTGCGGATCCATCCAGTTCTTGGCCTCGGCGTACTTGCGCAGCACGCGTCCCGAGGCATCGATCACGTACGTCTCGGGATAGACGAACGTGCCATAGTCCTCGTGGATTTTTAGATCGTGAGCCACCAGAAAGTCCGGATGGAAGCGCTCGACGAATTTTTTGTAAGCCTGTTCATCCTTATCCACACTGACGCCGAGCACGACTACGCCTTTGTCCTTGTACTGATCGGCGAAGGCGCTCAGCGAGGGCGTTTCTTCCACGCATGGCTGGCACCAGGAAGCCCAGAAGTTCAGCAGCAGCAGTTTGCCGCCAAAATGCGAGAGCGAAACCGAGCGGCCCGTATCGGTGGTCACGGTAAAATCGGGGGCGCTGTCGCCCGCTTCCACGATGTGCTCGTGAACGGCAGCATAAATGACATAGACGAGCGCGACGGCCAGCAGCGCGATGCCGGCCCGGAGGAATCGGTTGATTTTGACGGTTTCCATAGCGAAAAACTATAATCTAATTGTATCTCCACAAACGCGTTTCAGCATCCAAGAAGCACATGATAATCACGCGTAAAGTCGAGTTTTCGGCCTCGCACGTCTGCAGAAATCCGGCACTCGCGGATGAGGAGAACCAGCGTTTGTTCGGGATGGCCGCAAATCCTCACGGTCACGGCCACAACTATGTCCTCGAGGTGAGCGTGGAGGGGCAGCCCCACCCGGTGACGGGTATGGTTCTCGACCTGAAGGAATTGAAAGATCTATTGAACCGGGAAATCGTCGAGCCGTATGATCACCGCTTCCTCAACCGGGAGGTGCCTCCGTTTGATCACGTCATCCCCACGGCCGAGAACATCGCCCGCGATATCTGGCAGCGGCTGGAGCCCCACCTCCGCGGGCTGGGACGGCGCCTGCAGCTGGTACGGCTGTACGAGACGCCGGACTTGTACGTGGATTATCTGGGAGAGTAACCGATGTTTCGCGTCACGCGCCGGTATCAATTCGCGGCTTCGCACCGGTTGTACTCGCCGCGCCTCAGCGAAGAAGAAAATCTTCGCGTGTACGGCAAGTGCGCGTACCCGTATGGGCATGGGCATAATTATCGCGTCGAGGTCAGCTCGCTCGGGCCGGCGGATGCCCGCTCGGGACGCGCCGTGGATCCCGCGCTGCTGGACCGCTTGATGGCCGAGCAGGTCTTGCACCCGCTGGACCACCGAAACTTGAACCTGGAGGTGCCGGCTTTCCGGGAGGTGGTTCCGACATCGGAAAACCTGGGCATCGAGATCTGCCGGCGCTTGAAGCGCGGCTGGAGCGCGGTTTTCCCGGGTGAATGGCCGAAACTGGAAAAAATCCGCATCGAGGAGACCCCGCGCAACATCTTTGAAATCAGGGCCGATGAAATCGAGTAAAGCCGAGGTAAAAATTTTTCGCCCGCCGGTCGATCGGAGCCTGGCTCCCATGGTCAAGGAGATTCTCTCGATCCTGGGAGAAGATCCGGGCCGCCAGGGCTTGCTACAGACTCCCCTGCGGGTCGATAAGGCGCTGAAATTTCTCACCAGCGGCTACAGCATCGACCCGGAGAAGATCATCAGCGGCGCGTTGTACGAAGTCAAGTACGACGAGATGGTGGTGGTGAAAGACATCGAGTTCTTCAGCCTCTGCGAACATCACATGCTGCCGTTCTTCGGCAAAGTGCACGTCGCGTATCTGCCCAAAAACCGGGTGATCGGGTTGAGCAAGGTCCCGCGGGTCGTCGACGTGTTTGCGCGCCGCCTGCAGATCCAGGAACGGATGACGCAGCAGATCGCTGATACCATACAGCGGGCGATTGACCCGGTGGGGGTAGGCGTGATCTGCGAGGCGCGGCATTTCTGCATGATGATGCGCGGCGTCGAGAAGCAGCACTCCGGCGCAACCACCAGCGCCATGCTCGGCGCGTTCCGGAAAAACAAAAGCACGCGCGACGAGTTCCTGTCGCTGGTCAATCACAAGCTCAACGGGTTCTGACGGCCGGTGAAGCCTCAGCCGCGCAAACCCCTTGACTTGTATTTTAGTTTAATCTAAATTAATTTCGATGAACACGCAGGCCGCGGTTCTGGATGCCCTCGCCTCGCCCCGCCGGCGCGAAATTTTGCGCCTGGTCTGGCGCGAAGAGCAGACCGCCGGCGCCATTCATCAAGCGATGCCGGATGTCACGTTCGGCGCGGTCTCCCTCCAGCTCCGGCGCCTGGAAGAGGCCGGGTTGGTGGAATCGCGCGGCGAAAAACAATTCCGCTATTACCGGGCCCGCCGCGAGGCGCTCGGACCGGTGGGAGAAATGCTCGAGCGTATGTGGGACGACGCGCTGTGGCGTCTCAAGCTGGCCGCCGAGCTGGAACAGACCCGGCGCGGGCCGAAGCCCGCTCCCCGTCAAAGCAAAAAAAACAAACAGTGAAGGAGCGCCCATGCATCTGCCCTATCGTCTGGAACGCACGGTGGCCATCCAAGCCCCGCGCGAAACCGTGTTCCGCTATTTCACCGACAGCGCGCGCTGGGCGGCATGGTGGGGCGCTGGATCCACCATCGACGCGCAGCCGGGAGGCAAAGTTTACATCCGCCATCCCAACGGAGTCGAGACGCTCGGCGAGGTGCTGCAGGTTTCAATCCCCGACCGGATCGTCTTCACCTACGGCTTCGCCGGCGGCAAACCGGTGCCGGCGGGAGGCTCGCGCGTAACCATCGAGCTGGCCGACGAAGCCGCGGGCACGCGGCTGCACCTGACGCACGAATTTGCCGACGAGGCCGCCCGCGACGAACACGTGCAGGGCTGGCGCTTCCAGCTCTCGCTGTTTTCCAACGTCGTCGCGAACGAAGCGCACGTCGGCGCAGCCGATACCGTGGACGCCTGGTTCGCCGCCTGGGCTGAGCCGGATGAAAGCCGGCGCGCGCAGACGCTCGCGCGCATCGCGACCCCGGCTGTTCGCTTTCGCGACCGCTTCAGTTTGCTCGACGGACAGGACGATCTCCTGGCGCACATTAACGCTTCGCTGCGCTTCATGCCGGGTATCCGTCTCCAACGGCAAGGCGCGATCCGCCATTGCCAGGGCGCCGTACTGGCCGAGTGGGTGGCAATTGCAACCGAAGGAGGAGCCCGCGGGAGCGGTACCAGCGTCTTTCAGCTCGCCGGCGACGGGCGAATCGAGACCGTAACCAGCTTCCGCAAGGACTAGTCTGAACCGGTAGTGTACCTACTCCGACCGCAGCGCCTGCGTAACGTCGACGCGGGCCGCGCGCAGAGCCGGTAAAACCGACGCCACCAAAGCCGCTGCCAACAGAAGCGCCGCGGAGACCACCACCGGCGCGGTTCCCGGGCGTTGCACGTGCTCGAAGTAACTGGCGGCCAAGCGTAGCAGGGCAAGGCCCCCCAGGACGCCGGCCCCGACCCCTACCGCCGCCATAACGGCTCCCTGCCGCAGAACATCCATCAGGAGATGGCGCGGCTCGGAGCCGATCGCCAGCCGGATCCCGAATTCGCGAATCCGTCCGCTTACCGAAAACGCCAGCACACCGGCTACGCCGACCACGGCGATCGCGAGCGCCACGGCCGCGAACCCTCCGAAGACAATTGCATTGAGACGGTCCGGCGCCAACACTTCGGCGCGAATATCCGCGAGCGAAGCGGCGTGCTCGACTACCTGGTCGGGCGCCATGGCGCGGAGAATGCGCGTCACCGGCGATACCAGGGGATACGGATCTCCGCGGGTGTGCACGAAAACGCGTTGCCCGACGAATGCCTGTCCGAGCGGATGATATACGGCAATAGCCGGCCCCGGCGTGACCTTCTCATCCTCGACATCGGCGGCCACGCCCACGATGCGTCGCGGTTCCGGGCCGATTCCGATGAACTTCAGCACCGGGTCGGTCCACATCAGATGGCGGTTGACGGCATCCTGGTTGGGGAACATGCGCTGCGCCAGGCTTTGGCTAACGATGACGACAGGCTCGGTGCCGCGCCCGTCGCCGTCATTGAAATCGCGGCCGGAGAGGATCGGAACACCAAGGGTGGCGAAAAAGCCGGGCGAGATCGTGCGAAAACGGGCGCGCGGATCTTCCTCACCCGGGCCGCGGAGACGGCCTTCCGTCGAGAACTGCATCGCAAACGAGGTACGGCCGTCCCGCCACGGCACCACAGTGCCTACGGCCACGCCGCTCACCCCCGGCAAGGCGCTGATCTGCCGCATCGCTTCCCTGTACGAGCCGACGATCTGGTCAGCCGAGCGGCCTAATTGCATGGGAGGAACATTGATGGCCAGTACGTGGCGGGTGTCGAGGCCGGTTTGCGCCGCTTGCAGCGAAAGCAGCGTCTTCACGAGAGTGACGGCGCCGGCGAGCAGCAGGAACGAGGCCGCCACCTGGGTGACGGCGAATACACGCAAGCGGCGGCTGGTGCTGCCGGTCACGCGCACACTGCCGCTGGCCAGGCCGATGCCGTGCGAAGCATCGGCGGAGGGCAGCCGCGGAACAAACGCGAGCAGCACCGCCGCCGCCACGGCAAGTCCGGCGCCCACCCACAGCATGCTGGAATCCACGGTCAAATCGAGCGCGCGAACCGAATACCGGGCGGCGTAACGGGCCAGGACCGCCACCATCGGCCGCGCACTGAGTACGCCCAACAACGCCCCCGCCCCGCACAGCAGCAGGCTTTCGGCGAGCAGCGTGCGGCGCAGCGCCAGCGCACTCGCGCCCAGCGCGGCGCGGATCGCCAGTTCTCCTTCGCGGCGGACGGTTCGCGCCAGAATCAGGTTCGCGACATTCGAGCAGGCAATGATAAACACCAGCCCCGAAGCCGCCAGCAGGACCCAGAGAATGGTTCGTGCTTTGGATGTGATCTGATCGCGCAAGAGCACGGCATCGATGCGGAAGTCGGCTTTCGGGGAGTACGCTTCCGGGTGCTCCTTCACGATCGAGGCATGGACGGCCCGCAGTTCCGCGCGAGCCGCTTCGAGACTGGCGCCCGGCGCAAGGCGGCCGAAAAGTTCCGTCATGCGGTGCACTCGGCCCGTCACCATCGTCGCGGATAAATGGTGCGGGCTGGTAACGACATTCGCGATGATCTCGGTCTCCGCCGGGTACGGAATCGACGGCTCCAGCACGCCGACCACGGTGGCCGAGCGGGTGCCCAGACGAATCGTTTTACCGATCACCGAAGCGTCGCTCTTGAGCGAAGTAGTCCAAAAGCGGTAAGTCAGGACAGCGGCGCCCGGCGCGCTCGGCCCGTCGTCCCGCTGATCCAGCAAACGGCCGAGGACCGGATGCAGGCCCATGACCGAGAAATAGGAGCCGCCCACCACACCGGCCTGCACCTCACGCGGCTCGCCCAAGCCAACCATGGTGAACCCGATGGTCGAAAAATCGCCGATCGCACTCAGCGTTTTGATGCGCTGGCGCAGGTCCTGGATCTCCGGCACGGAAAACGTCGCGTTCTCGATATTGACGCCTGGCGCGCTCTGATGAATATAGATGAGGCGCTCCTCATCGCGATTGACCAGCGGACGCAGCAGCACGCCGCGAACCAGCGTGAAAATGGCGGCGTTGGCGCCGATGCCAAGGGCCAGCGTCAGGATCACCGTAATGGTGAGTCCCTTCGTCCGAAGGAGCGACCGAATGGCGAACCGCATACCCATCCCCCTTAGCGTTTTCGCTTACGAGATATCATAGTACCCTGAGACGCACGGGAAGGCGAAGGGTTATGACGCTAACCAGCACACGACGCAGTTTGTTACAACGGGCCGCTCTGGCCGCCGGCGCAACCGCCGTGGCCCGCGCGCAAACCAGTGAGCAGCCGGCCTGGCAGCGGTTATTCGGAGCCGGTTTTCGCAACGAACGAATCAAGACGTCCGGCGCCGAGATCAACGCGGTGATCGGCGGCGCCGGACCTCCGGTTCTCCTGTTCCACGGCGCGCCGCAGTCCTTGATTACCTGGCGCCTGATCGCGCCGGAACTCGCGAAGGATTTCACGCTGGTAATGTGCGATCTGCGCGGGTACGGCGATTCCAGCAAGCCGCCCGACGGGGAACGGCACTCGAATTACTCGAAGCGGCCCATGGCGCAGGACGGCGTCGATGTCATGGAGCACCTCGGCTACCGGGAGTTCTTCATGGTTGGCCACGATCGGGGCGGGCGCGTCGGGCGTCGCATGGCCCTCGATCATCCGGACCGCGTGCGGAAGCTGGTGGTGATGGATATCGTGCCCGCGCATTATCTCTATTCGCACGTGACCATCGAATTCGTCCAGGCGTATTTTCATTGGTTCAACTACCTGCGGCCGGCGCCCGGACCGGAGAATGAGTTAAAAGCGGCGAACGATGCGCAGTTGGCCCGCGCGACCAGCGACGTGCAGCGCGAATACCTGCGCACCATGACTAACCCCGCGACCATTCACGCGATGTGCGAGGATTACCGGGCTTCGGCCTCCATTGACCTCGGGTATGACGAAGCGGACAGGAAAGCCGGCAAGAAAATCCAGTGCCCGCTCCTGACGCTCTGGGCGGCTACCGGCGCGATGGGAAAGCTCTACGACGTGCTCAACATTTGGAAGGACGAAGGCGTCAACGTGACGGGCAAGGGGCTGCCCGGCAATCATTCGCTGCAGGAGAGCGCGCCGAAGGAAACGCTCGCGGAAATTCAGCAATTCTTGAAGGCGTGATGCGCTAGCGCCCCGCCAGGCGAGCCAGGTAGCGCATCGGCAGAGGCTCGCGCGGAGCGTCCGGCAATCCACCAAAATTCTGCTGAAGCGATTCGAGCAATCCGGAGTAGAGCCGGCTGCGCAGCAGCACCTTGCGAACCTCGCGCGGCAGAATGCGCCACGGAATCAGACCGTACCTGGAATCCAGACTCCCGAGGAGAAACCGGATTCGCCGCAAATTGGACTCGATGGTGTCGAGTTTTGGATGGCTCAGGGCAGATTGGGCGAGCGCGAACAGCGCTCGCGCCAGCGGAATCAAATCTTCGCGCTGCAGGCTTTCGATCCGATCCCACCGGTTTTGGGCCAAGGCGGCGCCGACAGCGGTCTCCAGTTCGGCCCAGGCCAGATCGGTGGATGCCGGGCGGCACCGGCGCAGCTCCGGAGCCGACTCCGACGCCACCATCGTCACCGGTACCGGCCGGGAAAACACGAGATTGAGCCACGAATGCGCGCCGTCTTTCTCCCAGCTTGCCACCGTCCACTGGCGGCCGAAAACTTCCACCAAATTCGGAAAATGCACAAATCCCGACCAGCTGTGGCGCGGTTCGGGCCAAGGCACCCGCAATCGCGCATGGTCGGCCGTATAGTCAATCCGCGGACGGCTGTGCGGACGGTACACCAGGACATCTTTGTCTCCGCCCTGGAGCCTTGCAGCCTCCCACCAACGCCCGTCCTTTGTAATCACCGTGGAACCGATCCCGACCGCCGTGTCGGTCAGAATCTGCATAAGCTGGTTCGGCTTGATGGGAACGTGCAGTTCCTCGCCAGCCGGGGAATTCGCGAGATAGGCGCTCTCGATGGCTTCCGGATAATCGCGGCAAAGGCGTGCGTCGCGGGGCGTGCCCAAAAACGTTGCCGGCAGGACGGCGGGCGTGAGCGCCGCCGTCTGGCCCAGCAGGAATAAAATGACATCCCGCAGGATTTCCAGGTCAGCCGGGTAGACGGCCCGCGCGGACAGCCCCTCCACGTCCAGCAACGCCTCTAAACCGGAAGTTGAAAGCCGCTCGCGTAAAAGCAAGCGCTCTAAGGCTTTACCGGTTGTTAATACGGATACTCCGGCAGCGTCGGGATCTTCCAGCGGCGGTTCCGAAACCAACATCCGCGCCACTTCCTGGGGCAACCAGGTGTTCAGAAGCCGGATCAGATACGGAGCCACCGATTCCGCACCGAGAACCGGCCGGCGTATCAGCGCGGTCCGAGGATCGGCAGGCTTCCCGCTGCGCCGGTTTGCGGTTTTGATCCAAGCCCGAATGTCGGCGAAGGCTTGCCGGCAATATTCCGTCTCCGGGAAATCGCCACTACGTTTGAGCAGACGATCCAGTGCCCGCCATTCGTCTCGCGAGTAACCGCTCCAATAGACCGTTTTCAGCCAGTAGGAAGCCAGCACCGGAATCGTTTCCGGATAAAGGCGGCTCTCGATCCGCTCCAGAAGACGGCGGAAGTCCACCTCCACCCGTGAGGGCTTGGGATGTCTGTGGAAGGGGCCGAGGACGCGTTCCTCTTCGCTTTTCAACTGCGCGAAGAGAATCCGGCACGGCGTCGACATGACTGTGATTGGTTAGATGACCCTCGGCAGCGAAACGTTTCCCGGTAGGGATTTCCGGAGGACCCTCAGCCGTCCTATACCTTTCGGGCCGGTTTGTAACAGCCCGCTGCTAATCCGTCGTACGGTCGCTTACAGCTGCGCCCTCCAAACGCGGCACTTGAGGAACGAACTGGAGACGGCGCTTACGCGTAAATCATTTTGGCGGTATGATTGCTCATTCCATTGACCGCCGCATCGGAGAAGAAATGGCAACCGACAGTCCGGGAATCGGGGCGGACCCTGTACCGGAAGAGTTTCTAACGCCGCAGCAGGCGGGAGAAAACGCCGGGCCCGCACACCCGCCGGCATGGCTGATATCGGAGCCGGGAGCTCCGGTGCGCGTCTGTTGCCCGATTGCGGCCGACATGACCCGCATCGGCCGTGCGCCGGATAACGAGCTCGTCATTCAGGGCCCGGAAGCCGGAACCGTTTCGCTCCACCATCTGGCGATCGAGCGAGCGGTGGTGGAAAGCCGGCCGGTCTTCCGGGCGCGCGACCTGGACAGCACGAACGGGACATTTGTGAACGGCGAGCGCATCTCCGAATGCGTAATCGAACCGAAGACCCTGATTCGCATGGGGGCTCAGGGACCGGGGCTGTCGCTGGTTTTCGAGGAGCCGCCTTCCCTGGAACTGGACCGGACGACAGCCATTCCCGCCGAGGTGATTTCCCCGCCCGCCGGGGAGCCCGTACAGCCGGGTAACACGTACGAACACTTGCTCTCCGAAGGCGTGCAGCGGGTGAGGCGGGCGCGCGCCCACGGCCTGGCGGGCCAGACCATGATGATCATGCGCGAAACCATGGATCACGCGCTCCGGCGCGCCTCCCGGCGATTTCAGGTGATCATCGGGATTCTGATCGTCGGCCTGCTCGGGGTTTCCGGCTATGCCAGCTGGCGCATCGCGCGGCTCAACCTCGAAAAGCAGGCGATCGACAAGCACATTGCCGAACTCGAAGCGCAAGTGCAGAAGGCCGGCAGCGCCGATGAGGCCAATCGCCTGATCACCCAATTGAATGGCTACGAAGCGGCCGGAGAGGAACTGCAGCGCGACCCGCTGTACCGGCTGGGACGCCGCAATGAGGATCCGGTTACCACCGAGATCCGCAGCTTGATGGCGGAATTCGGCGCGGAAGCATATAGTGTCCCGCCGGAGTTCACGGAGCGGGTGAAGTATTACATCCAGCAATACGAGGGGCCCGACCGGCCGCTCATGAACCGTGCCTTGAGCGCGACAACGAGTCAGATGCGTATGATTCGTCAGGTGATGGAGGAGCAACACCTGCCGGCGGACCTGTCGTACATGCCGGTCGTGGAAAGCGCGCTCGAAGCGCCCAGCCAGTCGCGTGCCGGCGCTTTGGGGTTGTGGCAATTCACGCCGGTAACGGCGCGAGCCTTCGGATTACGCGTCACCGCCGATGCCGACGAACGCACCGATACGTTGAAATCGACGCGCGCCGCGTGCCGGTATCTGCGATCTCTGATCCTGGATTTCGGATCGGGCAGTTCGGTGATGCTGGCGCTGGCGGCATACAACCTGGGGCCCTCGAAGGTGAAGCAGACGATCCTGAAAGTCGTTGCCGATCCCATAAAACAGAGAAACTTCTGGTATCTGTACCGGGTTAAGGCGATTCCGCTGGAGACCCGGGAATACGTGCCGAAGGTAATCGCGGCCATGATCATTGCGCGCGATCCGGGCCGGTTTGGATTTCCCGGCGGCACGCAGCAAGCTCACAGCTAAAATTGTCGGCTACGCCCCGCCCGGCATGGGCATGAGCCGGGGAATTCTGTATCATTTACGGGGAGGCGTATGCGGCGAATCACGATTGCGGCGATCACTCTGGCGGCCGCGGCTTGCGCAATCGCGCAAACGGGCGCCAGGAACGGGGAATGGCCGAGCTACGGCGGCGATCTGGGACACACGCGCTACTCGGCGCTCGACCAGATCAACGCGAGCAACTTCAAGGATCTTGAAATCGCATGGCGCTTCAAGACCGATGCCCTGGGGCCGCGGCCGGAATACCAGCTCGAAGCAACGCCGCTGATGGTCCACGGCGTCGTTTTTACGACGGCCGGGTCGCGCCGCGCCGTGGTGGCGCTGGACGGCGCTACCGGCGAGATGCTGTGGATGCACAGCGAGAATGAAGGACCGCGCGGGGCCAATGCGCCGCGCCAGCTTTCCGGCCGCGGGCTCGCGTACTGGACCGACAACCGTGAAGAGCGCATTCTCTACGTGACTCCGGGCTATCGCCTGATCGCGCTCGACGCCAAGACCGGCGTTCCGGTGGCGCGCTTCGGCAACAATGGCGCGGTAGACCTCAAGCGCGACGACGACCAGGATATCGACCTGATTACCGGTGAAGTCGGATTGCATTCCACGCCGATGGTGGCCAAGGACGTGGTGATCGTCGGAGCGGCCCACCGCTCCGGCGGCGTGCCGCGGAGCTATAAAAATGTGAAGGGCTATGTCCGCGGCTTCGATGTGCGAACGGGCAAGCGTCTTTGGATTTTCCATACCATTCCACAGCCCGGCGAATTCGGCATCGACACATGGCTGAACGATTCCTGGGCATACAGCGGCAACACCGGCGTGTGGGGACAGATCTCGGTGGATGCCGATCTGGAGACCGTGTATCTCCCGGTCGAGCTATCGACGGGCGATTATTTCGGCGCGCACCGGCCGGGAAACAATCTGTTCAGCGAGAGCCTGGTCGCGGTGGATCTGCATACGGGCAAGCGCAAGTGGCATTATCAACTGGTTCACCACGGCCTGTGGGATATGGATATCCCGTGTGCGCCGATTCTGGCGGACATTAACGTGAACGGGCGGGCCATCAAGGCGGTGGCGCAGCCAACCAAGCAGGGCATCCTTTATGTATTCGACCGCGTGACGGGCCAGCCGGTCTGGCCGATCGAAGAAAAGCCCGTGGAAAAAGGGACCGTGCCGGGCGAGTGGTATTCGCCGACCCAGCCCATGCCGGCCAAGCCCCCGGCGTATGAGCGCACGGGCGTCTCGCTCGACGACCTGATCGACTTCACGCCGGAGTTGCACGAGCAGGCGGTGAAGCTGGCATCGAAGTACAAGCTCGGCCCGATTTTCACTCCGCCGGTGGTGAGCAAGATCGATGGTCCACTGGCGACGCTCTCGCGGGCGCAGGCCGGCACCAACTGGTTCGGCGGGTCCTACGATCCGGAGACCCATACGGTTTACGTATTTTCGAGCGGCGCGATCGGTTCGTATGGGCTGGTGCCCCCAACCAATCCGCGCATGTCGGATATGGAATATGTGCAGGGCAGCGCCGATAGCGGCGCGCGAACACGCGGCGGCGCCGGATCGGCGGCGGGCGGCGGCCGGACCGGCGAAGCCGCCGGCGGAGAAGGGGGCGGCGGCTTGACCATTCAAGGCTTGCCTTTGGGGAAACCGCCCTACGGCCGCATCAGTGCCATCGATCTGAACAAGGGTGAAATTGTGTGGCAGATCGCGCACGGTGAGACGCCGGACAATGTGCGCAATCATCCGGCGCTGCGGGGACTGAACGTTCCCCGCACCGGGCGGCCGGGAATGATTGGCACACTCGTGACCAAGACACTGGTCATCGCCGGCGAGGGCGGATTCGCTACAACGCCATCGGGCGTGAGAGGCGCGATGCTGCGCGCGTACGACAAAGCGACTGGGAAAGAGGTCGGCGCCGTCTACATGCCGGCCCCGCAAAGCGGATCTCCGATGACATACATGCTCAACGGCAAGCAATACATCGTGATAGCGATCAGCGGCGGCAACTATTCGGGTGAACTGCTGGCCTTTCGGCTCGGCTGAGGATTTGAGCATGGTTCGCTGCTTGCTCGAAGAAGTGCGGGAGAACCAGTATGCGAACCAAGAAGCTGCAAAGGAGAGAAGGCGCACGTGCCGGAAGTGACGGCCGCGGCGGCCCTGCCGCGCGCGCGCCCGAGAGCAGCAGTCTTGCACGTTAATGGATATGCCGGTTGCGATTGTGGCGGCGCATCCCGATGACGAGATCCTCGGCTTGGCGCTGTTGCTGCCCAAACTCCGGCGGCAGTTCGATGTCATTCATGTGACTGACGGCGCGCCGCGTTCGGGCGGCGATGCGCAACAGGCAGGATGCCCCACATGGCGCGAATATGCGGATCTGCGCCGCCGGGAATTTGCGCGGGCCTTGGCGGCCGCCGGTGGGACCGACGGCGCGACGCTGTGCCTCGACTGCCCCGACCAGCAGGCCGCGTTTCACATCGCTGATCACGCCTCCCGCCTCGCCGCGATGTTGGCCGCGCGTTGCCCTTCCCTTGTGTTTACGCATGCCTACGAAGGCGGTCACCCCGACCACGATGCGGCCGCCGCCGCGGTCCATGCCGCCGTGAGCCTGGCAAAGCTCCCCTGCACCGTCATCGAATTTGCCGGGTATCACGCCGGAGTCCAAGGCATGGAATGCGAGTGTTTCCTCCATCATCCGGCGGACGTGCTGCCCCGGCCCATCAGCGAGCCGGCGCGGCAGTGGAAGCGCGAAGTCCTCGACTGCTACCGAAGCCAGGCGCGCGTGCTCGCGCAGTTTCCCCTCAGATTTGAGCCGCTGCGGCCCGCGCCTCGCTACGATTTCACGCGTGCCCCGCACGAAGGCCGGCTCTACTACGAGCGCTTCGACTGGGGGCTGCAACCGGATGAATGGCGCCGGCTGGCGCAGCGCGCGTTTCTTGAATTGGGCATCTCATGCGTGTGCTGAGCGTGGCGTTTCCGGATATGCCGGTCGGCACCGGATGCGGCGGCGGCGCCGAACAAATTCTGTCAATTGTGGAAGCGGGACTGGTCGAACGGGGGCATGCGTCGGTGGTCATCGCCGGCAAGGGCTCGCGGGTGGCGGGCGAACTGATCCCAACTTCGGATCCGAATAGGGCGGCGGATCGCTATCGGCAGCTAATCCGGCACGCGATCACCGAGTATCGAATCGACCTGGTTCATTTTCACGGGCTCGACTTCCACACCTACTTGCCGGAATGCGACACACCGATGCTCGCGACTCTGCATCTGCCGATTCCGTTTTACCCTGCTGCGATCTTCAATGGCGCGCGGCCCCAGGGGATCGTCATGAGCTGTGTCTCGCGCAGCCAGGCACACTCCAACCCACGGTCGCGCGATTTGCCGGTAATCCCTAACGGTATTCCAACCCGGCACTATGGCCCCGCACAAACTGACGGATCGCTCCTGTGGCTCGGACGCATTTGCCCGGAAAAAGGAGTGCATATCGCGATCGAAGTGGCCCGCCGCCTGCATGCCCAGCTGACGGTGGCGGGGCCTGTGCATCCGTATCCGAAGCATGAGGAGTATTTCCGGAAATGCATTGAGCCGCTGCTGGATGAGAAACGCGTGTATGCCGGGCCGGTCGATCTCGAAGAGAAGCGCGCGCTGCTTTCACGGGCGCAATGCCTGCTGATACCCAGCCTGGTGGCCGAGACCAGCTCGCTTGTCGCCATGGAAGCGCTGAGCTGCGGCACGCCCGTTGTCGCATTCCGGGCCGGCGCACTTCCGGACATAATCGAAGACGGCGTCACCGGATTTCTGGTGGATTCGATAGACCAGATGGTGGAGAGGACCGCACAGGTAACTCGTCTCTCACGCTGCGCCTGCCGCGAACAGGCGCTCCGCCGATTCGACTCGGCCCGGATGATCGACGAGTACCTGGGGCTCTATGGCCGGATGATCAGCCGGCACTTGGCCACCGGCCGCGCCCCCCATGAAAACTTGTAAGCCTCGCCGCCGCGGAGAAAGTTCCATCGGTTGTAGCCGTGTTCGTGAGCGTACCGAAGAGCTTGAGCCAGCAGTTCGCGGCCGAAACCGAACGCCTCGTGGCGCGGATCGAAGGCGCTCAAGTACGAAAAGATCGTGGTCTCGTTGCAAATCGCGAGAAGGATGGCGGCCCGACAACCGCAGAAGCGCACGGTGAATATGCGCAACACATCCTGCAGCTCGGGCAGCGCCGTGATTTCGCGCAAAAACGCTTCCGAGCAGTTCGCCTCGATCATGCCCCGTTGGCCCGATTTCGCCCAGCGCGCACGGTGCAATTGGACCAGGGAGTCGACCAGCACGGGATTTGCGTGATTACTGACCTCGAACTCCACGGGACCGATCGCCTCTGCCTTGTCCCGGTAGCGGCGGAGGTTGCGCTTCAGATCCTTTGGACGCCGCGACAGGAAGGTTTCGAATGGCTCGTCGAGTGTGATTTGGCTGCACGGAATATCGTCCGTGATCGCTCCCAAAGCCCGCAGGGGTGTGTCGCGCGAAAGGTCCTGCCAGTCGCACACCTCCCAATCGGACCATTGCCGTAATTCGCCGCGCAGCATAGCAACGATTTCGGCCTCGCTGCCAGGCCGGAACAACGGGTCGAGGTAGTCGGTAATCCCGGAGCCGACCAGCGTCAACTGGCGGCGGCCCTCCCACCGGTGGAGGAAACACGGTAGAACGCCGGCCAGCGCGCCATCCCGCCGGAACACGAATGTGCGCAGCAAACCGCTTCCGAAATGCGCCCACCAGGTGACCAGCCACTCCGGCATCTGAAACGGCGTGGCGGGCCCGAGCTTTCGCGCCCAGCGCGACCACTCGGGCTGAAATTCCCGCAGGCTTTCGGTGTTCTCAATAACTTCGAGCGCCAGCATGAGCCCATCGGCAGAGTCGAATCGAAGGCCTCGGCCCTGATTCCTGATCCTCTGCTTCCAGGTTACGGAGAATCCTGAGCGAATACGGTTCTGCGGCTCACGTTCGTGGGCGGGTCGGTAACGTGCAATTCCTAAGCGGTCGGAACCCAGCCTGGCGCCGCTGGATCGGCATGGGACGGAGGGTCTCTAAAGTCCAGGCGCATTCAGTCCGATAGAGGGTCGAAAGGAGTCGGAACCGGAAAGCGTTCCACCATCGGTATGTACCTTCGTTACATCACCATTCTTCTGCTGGCAAGCGGCAGCGCCACGCGAAGCGGTTTGGCCCAAACGGTAACGCCCGGCGGCATCGTCAATGCGGCGAGCTTTCAGGCGCCGCTAGCGCCTGGGTCGCTCATTTCGATTTTCGGAAGCAACCTGGCCTCCGCCAGCCTGGCAGCGTCGACCGCACCCTATCCCACAAACCTGGGAGGAGTTTCTGTGCTGGTGAATGGGACGCTGGCAGCACCGCTGTTTGCCGTCTCTCCCGGCCAGGTCAATGCGCAGTTGCCCTACGAAACGCCCGTCGGGACAGCGACTCTTTCCGTCAACGGCTCCACGCCTGTCAGTTTTACAGTGGCGGCGAGTGCGCCCGGCATCCTCATAGCCAGCAGCACGCGCGTATTGGCGCTAAATCAGGATTATTCGATCAACGGCCCGGAGCATCCGGCCCAGGCCGGCAGTGTGATCATGCTGTTTGGGTCAGGGCAGGGAGCGGTGAGTCCTCCCGTCGCCAC
>DATGII010000028.1:0-3710 GCA_035295805.1 Bryobacteraceae bacterium
AACTCTTCGATCTCAGGCGCCGGAGCGTGTTATCTCTATTTCTACTCGCACGTCCTCTATCTGGCCGCCGACGGCCAATCCCCGCAGACCAGTCTGGCGATCGGAACACCGGGCACGCTTCAGAACAGCCAATGCTCAATCAACGTCGGCGCGTCGTCGGCAGTTTATTCCGGCAATACGCTCACGCTCAACCTGGCCATCACCTTCTCGCAATCTTTCGCCGGAACCAGGAACATCTACCTGCTGGTCGAAAACACCAGCACTGTTACCAAATGGATGACCGCCGGCACGTGGACGGTTCCGTAGAGGGAGTTTTTGTGGTCGCCGTGGTGGGCGGTCGCGGGCTCGAACCGCGGACCTCCTGCTTGTAAGGCAGGCGCTCTAACCGGCTGAGCTAACCGCCCGCTGCTCCTTCATTCTAGCGAACTCGTGCGCGTCACCAGACTCGGGCCGCCAACCAGCCATGCCTTACAATCGAAAGCATGTCAGTCGTCGTCGTTGGTTCGGTGGCCTATGACGGAGTGGAAACTCCGCACGGCCGTGTGGAGCGGATGCTGGGAGGGGCGTGCACCTATATCGCGCTCGCAGCCAGTTACTTTGCGAAAACTAAGATCGTGGCCGTTGTCGGCGACGACTTCGATCCCGAAGATGAAAAATTCCTGGCAGCGCGCGGTATCGATCTTGAGGGTTTGGAACGTGCTCAGGGAAAGACCTTTTTTTGGGCGGGTGTTTATTCGCCCGACATGAACGACCGCACCACGCTGCGGACCGATCTCAACGTGTTCGCAGACTTCAATCCCAAGCTGCCGGCAAGCTACCGGGGCGCTCCTTACCTGCTGCTGGGCAACATCCAGCCCGCCCTGCAAAAGAGCGTGCGGGCGCAAATGAACGGCGTGCGCGTGGTGGGCGGGGACACGATGAACTACTGGATTAAGGACTACCGCGACGAACTGCTTGCCACCATTCATGAATGGGACTTCCTGCTCATCAACGATTCGGAAGCGCGCATGCTCTCCGGCGAATACAATCTGAAGCGCGCCGCCAGCCGGATCCGGGAAATGGGCCCGCAGACGCTGGTAATCAAACGCGGCGAGTACGGCGCGATTCTCTTTCACCGGGACTCGCATTTCATCGTTCCCGGCTACCTGCTCGAAGAGGTGTTCGATCCCACCGGCGCGGGCGACTGTTTCGCAGGCGGCTTCATTGGATACCTGGCCGAGCGCGGCTTCGATCTTAAGAAGGGCCACATCGACGCCAAGGAGTTGAGCCGTGCCGTGATCTACGGCTCTGTGCTTGGAAGTTTCTGCTGTGAAAAGTTCGGCGTGGACCGTTTCCGGACCCTCACGCGCGCTCAGATCGATGCGCGCTTCGAGGAATTCCGGGCGTTCACCGAATTTTGAGACACTCACGCGCCGAGGCAGCGCTCGCGCTTGTCGGCCTAGCCACGTTGAGTGCAATTGCCACCACGCTGGTTTATCGCCAGGGCTGGACGCTCTATTTCGGCGACGCCGAGGCGCATCTCAACATCGCGCGCCGCGTCCTCGATTCGCGCACGCCTGGTTACGACCAGATCGGCACCGTTTGGCTGCCGCTCCCGCACCTGCTGACACTGGTGCTGGTTTGGAACGATGGGCTGTGGCGGTCGGGCCTTGCGGGGGCCATCCCGTCTTCGATCTGTTTCATTTTAGCGGGACTCTTTTTGTTCGCCTTGGTGCGTCGCACCGCCGAATCCTCTTCCGGCGCATGGACCGCGCTGGCCGTCTTCGCTCTGAACCCGAATCTGCTGTACCTGCAGTCGACTCCCATGACCGAGGCGGTCGCCCTAGCCGCCTGGATGGCGGTCCTGTACTGCACGATTCGTTTTCGCGAGTCGCAGTCCTGGTGGTGGGTAATCATCGCGGCCGTCGCCAGCGTGGCCGCTTCGCTGTCGCGATACGAAGGCTGGTTCCTGATTCCGTTCGTGACCGCTCACTTGGTCTTCAAGGCGCGTACGCACCGTTTCGGCAAGGCGCTGCTGTTTGCATCGCTCGCTAGCCTCGGCCCGCTGTACTGGCTGGCGCATAACTGGTGGCTCTACAGCAACGCCTTTGAGTTTTATAACGGCCCGTATTCGGCAAAGGGGATTTATGCGGCGGGCCTCCGGGTGAACGGACAGCGCTATTTCGGCGATCACGATTGGTACAAGGCCTCGCTTGTTTTTTGCGCAGCGGCCAGGCTGTGCTCGGGCTGGGGCTTAGCGGTTAGCTCGGCGGCCGGATTCTTTTGCGGGTTGTGGAAGCGTGCGCTTTGGCCGATCGTCTTCGCCGCCCTGCCGCCGCTGTTCTATGTCTGGAGTATCCACTCTGGCGGAACGCCGATTGTGGTGCCGGCGCTCGGACTGAACGGATTTTACAACTCGCGCTACGGCCTCGCGGCGTTGCCACTGCTGGCAATCTGCGCGGGTTTTCTAGCGGCGGCCGGCGGCAGGAGGGGCGGGCGATGGGCTGCCGCCGTTGTGGTGGTTGTGGGACTAATGCCCTGGTTGGCCGAGCCAAAGCCCGACGCCTGGATCACCTGGCAGGAATCGCGGCGTAACTCCGAGGCACGGCGCGCGTGGACCACGGCCTCCGCAGCGGTAATGTCCGCCGAATATCATCGTGGCGAAGGCATCCTCACCAACTTTGGAGACCTGGCCGGAATCTTTCGCGAGTCGGGGATCTCGCTGAGGGAAACCCTTCACGAAGGAAATAGCGTGGAATGGAACGCGGCGGTCCTGAGCCCTGAAATGTTTCTGCATGAAGCCTGGGTGGTAGGCTTCGAGCCGAGCGACGTGGTACGCGCAGCCCGCAGCGCCACCGTGCGAGGCTTCCCGCGTTATCATCTTGTACACCGCATCGCGGTGACCGGCGCGCCGGCCGTTGAAATTTACAGGCGCTACGAATTTTACGAGCTTCCCCGTCCATGACCATTCCGTTCACGAAAGCACACGGCGCTGGAAACGATTTTCTGCTGAGTCCGAAAGATCGGGTTCCTGAATCCGACCTTCCGGCGCTCGCCCGCGCCATCTGCGATCGACACACCGGCATCGGGGCCGACGGATGGATCCTGATGCGCGAAAACAGCATCCGGCTCTACAATTCCGACGGCAGTGAAGCCGAAATTTCTGGAAACGGCACCCGCTGCGCCGCGGCCGTCTTGATGGACTCGGGCAACGCCGAAGGCGAAGTGACCATCGTGACCGGCGCCGGTTCCAAGCACCTGCGGCTGCTGGAACGGCTGGGCCGCCGCTTCCTGTTCGAAATGAACATGGGAAGGCCCACAACCTCCCCAGGCCAGATCCGCACTTTGGTGCCGCTCTCATCGGGCCCGCGGGAAGCGACCATCCTCGATGTCGGCAACCCGCAATGTGTCGTATTCGTAGAGGAATTCCCGGCCGCTTGGGAGGCTATCGCCGCCGAAATCGAAGGCCACACGCAATTTCCGAAGCGCACCAACGTTTCATTCGTGCGGGTTGTGGACTCTCACACCGTCGAGGCTCGCTTCTTTGAGCGCGGGGCGGGAGTGACGTTGAGTTCCGGGACGGGGTCGACCGGCGCGGCGGTTGCCTCCATACTGCGCGGCCTGGCTGCAAGCCCGGTAACCGTTCTGACTCCGGCCGGAGAAAGCCTGCGGCTGCGCTGGGAGGACTCGGTGTATCTCACCGGGCCGGCGGAAATCATAGGGGCCGGGGA
>DATGII010000029.1:0-31475 GCA_035295805.1 Bryobacteraceae bacterium
GGTTGCCCGCAAATGCGCCAAACGTCGATGGCGCCAGCGCCACGCCCCACGGCGCGTTCAGCGCGCCCCCCGAGATGAGCCGCTTCTGCAGGTTGCCGTCAAAATCAAACACATCTACGTAGCCCAACCCGGCGCCCGCCACCGAATTCTGCTTTTTCGAATCCTGCTGCGCGTACAGCACGTATAGTTTGCCGCCTACCGGCCAGATGTTAAACGGCGCGTATCCGGCGGGAAGGTTCGGATCATTGAATCCACCCGCCACCGTCGTGGCGTTGTACTTGCTGTCGAACACATCGATTTTGCCGGAATTGAAATTGGCCGCGTACAGCAGCGGCCCGCTCGCATTCGAGCCGATCGCCAGCCCCGTATACACCGCTCCTACCGCCGAGTTGTTCGCTGTGACAATCGCAAGATTATTCGGAATTCCGTTCGCCCACCCCGAAATCGTACCGTCTTCGGTCGCGAAGATGAAGGTCGCGGCCCGGTTGACTCCCGGCAACAGGAACGCGGTGGCGCTCCCGTTGAACACCTGTCCGGTCGGCGTCCCCTGGCCTGTTCCATTCGCCGCCGGGACCGGCACCACCAGCGGTGTAATGATTCCGGAACCGTTGTACAGGGTCGAGTTCCCTTTACCTTGGTTCGATACCCAGAATGCGCCTGTCCCGCTAAACGAAACTCCCCACGGGTTGACCAGGTTCGGATCCGTCACGTCCGCCTGCCCCGCGATATCGGCTACGAGATTTCTCTGAACATAAGCGTTCGCTCCGGCCCCGAACGTCAACATGGGAACCAGACTGCCTATTGCCATGATTCCGGCGAAGTGCGCGCGTCCCAACATAAGTCACCCTTCCTGCAAGCTGCAAGCTAGGCGATTATATACCGAGCCTTCGCGTAGGACTTGTAAAAACTGATTGGCCCTTTAAGCGCGCCGCCAGGCGAACGCGCCGTTCACAATCGTGGCGACCGGGCCTCCGTGGAACGTGCGCCCGTGAAACGGCGAGTTGCGGCTGCGCGACGGCGACTGGTTTACGTCATAGGACCACGGCACATTGGTGCTGAAGATCGTGACGTCGCCGGGAGCGCCCGCAGCCAGGGTTCCGCGCCCGAGCCGCATTACGGATTCGGGACCCGTCGTGAACAGTTCCACCATCCGATTCATCGTGATCCGGCCCGGATGCACCAGCATCTCGAGCGCCAGCGGCAGTGCCGTTTCGAGACCGATAATGCCGAAGGGGCAGCGCTCGAATTCCTGCATCTTCTCGCTGCCGGCGTGCGGCGCATGGTCAGTCGCGATGGCCGTCACCGTTCCGTTAACAATGCCTTCCAGCACCGCCTCGCGGTCGCAGGGTCCGCGCAGCGGCGGCTTCATTTTGTAATTGCTATCATACGGCGCCATTTGCTCGTCGGCCAGCGCAAAGTGGTGCGGCGTCGCCTCACAGGTCACCGCCAGCCCTTGCCGCCGCGCGTACTCGACCATGGCCACCGAATTGCGGGTCGAGATGTGCGCCACGTGATACCGCGCGCCCGTCAATTCCGCCAGCACCAGGTCGCGCGACACCATCACATCCTCCGACGCCGCCGGAATGCCGCGCAATCCCCACCGCACCGAAAGCAGCCCTTCGTGGATATCCCCGCCCGCGCTCAGGTGGAGGTCCTCGCAATGATCGATCACCGGCAGATCGTACGAGCGCGCGAACTCCATCGCCCGCCGCATGACGAGCGAGTTCATCACCGGCCGGCCGTCATCGGAAATGGCGATGGCGCCGGCCGCTTTCATACCGCCGATGGCCGCCAATTCGGCGCCCTCGCTGCCCTTGGTGATGGCGCCGATTGGAAACACATTCACCACGGCAAAGCGCCGGGCGCGCTCCACAATGTAGCTGGTTACGGTGGCGCTGTCGTTCACCGGCTTCGTATTCGGCATGCAGCAGATCGACGTGAATCCGCCCGCGGCCGCCGCCCGCGAGCCGCTTTCGATGGTCTCGGCATACTCGAAGCCCGGCTCGCGCAGGTGCACGTGCATGTCGATGAATCCGGGCGCCACGACTAATCCGCTCGCGTCGAAAACTTCCGCTCCCGGGGCCGAAAGATCCGGCCCCACGCCCGCAATCTTGCCGTCGTCGATGACGACATCCGAGATCCGGTCGGTTTGCGACGCCGGGTCGATCACGCGCCCATTCTTAATCAGGATCGGCATGGATCACCGATCACTTTCTCGAGTACCGCCATGCGCACCGCGATCCCGTTCTCCACTTGGTTCAGAATCACCGAGCGCTGGAAATCCGCCACTTCCGAGGACAGCTCGCGCCCGCGATTGATCGGCCCCGGATGCATCACAATGGCATCGGGTTTTGCCAGATCCAGGTGTTCGAGCCGCAGGCCGTAAAACTGGAAATACTCGTTGGCTGGGAACGCTGCTTCGTGCTGCCTCTCCAGTTGCACGCGCAGCATCATGATCACATCGGCATCGCGGATAGCTTCCCGGATATCGGTGGTCAGAGTAACTCCCGGCGCCAGTTTTTCCAGTTCGCGCGGCAGCAGCGACGCCGGCCCGCATAGCACGATCATCGAACCGAATTTCGAGAGCAGGTGCACGTTCGAACGCGCAACTCGGCTGTGCGCGATGTCCCCGATAATCGCCACTCGCAGCCCTTCCAGCGTCGACCGCCGATCCAGGATCGTACGCGCATCCAGCAACGCCTGCGTCGGATGCTCATGCGTTCCGTCTCCCGCATTGATGATCGGAGTCGGAAGGTGGCGCGACAAAAAATGCGGGGCCCCGGATGCCGCGTGCCGCATCACGATCGCGTCCGGCCGCATCGCCGCCAGTGTATTCAGCGTGTCAACCAGCGACTCGCCTTTCGAGACGCTCGATGCCGATGCCGTGATCGATACCGCGTCCGCTCCCATGCGCTTGGCCGCGATCTCGAAGCTCGTCCGCGTGCGCGTCGATGCCTCATAAAAGAGGTTCACGATCATTTTGCCGCGCAGCGTATCCAGCTTCTTTAGTGACTGGCTCTGCAGCGGTTGAAAGTCTCGCGCCCGGGAAAGAATCGCCTCAATCGCCCCGCGATCGAGTTCCTCGATTCCGAGCAGTCCGGCCGGCATGAGGCTTACGCGACTTCGCTGGCCACTTTTTCGACCAGCAGAACTTTTTCCGAGTTGTCGATCTCTTGAAATTTGACTTCGATGATTTCGTTGTCCGCCGTCTGCACGATCCGGCCGATGAACCGGGCTTCGATCGGCAGCTCGCGATGCCCCCGGTCGATCAATACCAGCAGATGTACCTTCGCCGGCCGGCCGTGATCAAACAGCGCGTCCAGCGCCGCCCGGATCGTCCGCCCCGTGTAAAGAACATCGTCCATCAAAATGATGTTCTTCCCCTGAATGGAGAACGGGATCTCGGTCGAGCTGACAACCGGCTTGATATCGACCGTAGTCAGATCGTCCCGGTACAGGTTGATATCGAGAATGCCCACCGGCACGGTGAGTTTCTCCAGCGCTTCGATTTTCGAGGCCAGCCGCTGTGCCAGCGGTACTCCCCGGCGCCGGATGCCTATGAACGCCAACTGCTCCAGATTCCCGGCTTTTTCCAGGATTTCGTGCGCCAGCCGAACCAGCGTTCGGTCGATCTCCGAGGCGCTCATCAGCTGAGTCTTTTCGCGGGTGGTGGGGGCCATAGTGCTCTGAAGGAACAGGGTAGCATGCAAGGGCACTTATGACGTGTGTCTGGCTGTCGAAATGCCCTGCACCACGACATTGGAAACTCAACCGGTTGGCGCTCGACTCGTCCAACCTGTTGAAACGCGAGGGAGGAGGGACTTTAATGTCGCGGGCACGAGCGGAACGGAAAGAGGCTATTTCAGCAATCCAAGCGGCTCGGGTTGGGGCATTAAACCCAGAGAAGGACCCGGATCGCGCCCGGAACGGGCAGCGCCGGGCGAGGCTTCCTGTGTCCCCCGCAGACCCGCTGTTTGGTTGCAAGACCTGCAAGGGTCGTGGGTGCGTCGGGAGATGTCGTTTTTGTGGCGATCTGAATCCCCGCTTGATTTTCCCCCTTGCACCAGGGAGCGCGCGGCCTTACACTGGCTTCGGGAAGAGGTGTAAGCGTGTCGGGGAGCCCTCCATACCCTTGAAGAAGCCCGTGATGCAATCGGACGAAGCAACGGGTGGATCCCACGTTACGGTGCTCGCGGTTGCTCCCGAGTCCGAGCGCGCCCTGCTACGGCGTATGCTCGAACGCAGCCGATGGACGTTGATCGAGGCCTCCACCGTCGCCGAGGCTGCCGCCACTTTGCGCGAGCGTATTTCCGTGGTGCTGATCTGCGAAGCCGAGCTTCCGGACGGCACCTGGATCGAACTGCTCAATCTGGCGCAGAGTCTGGGGGCGCCCCCCCCGCCGGTGATTGTCACCGCTCGCCAGGCTGATGACGACTTTTGGATGCAGGTGCTCAATCGCGGCGGCTACAATGTGCTCGGCAAACCGTTTTCCGAGCACGACGTTTTTGAGATGGTCAGCGTCGCCTGGCGCCATCGCAAGGACCGTGTCAGGGCACAAGCCGCCGGATAGAACACCCGCTCATTCTCGTCATTGTCCGGCGTTCCGCGGTTGCGATATCATACCCGACCATGGACGAAGAGTTTTTGGAGAAGCTGAAGATCCGTGAGTTGATCGACAACTGGGTGCTCTATCGCGATGCCAATGAATGGGATCGCTTTCGCACCGTTTGGCATTCCGATGGCCGCATGATGGCCACCTGGACTCAGGGCACGTTCGAAGAGTTCATCGCCATGAGCCAGGCCGGATTCGCCAAAGGCGTGCGCATCCTCCACTTTCAGGGGCCCAGCACGGTCGATATCAACGGCAACCGCGGCATCGCATTTACCAAGATGATCATCTCGCAGCGCGCCAAGGTGCACGATGTGCTATGCGACGTCAACTGCACAGGGCGGTTTTGCGATTTTCTCGAGAAACGAAACGGCCGGTGGGGCATTGTGCTGCGCCAGCCGATTTATGAAAAGGATCGTATGGATCCGGTTGATCCGGCCGCCAAGCTCTCGCTCGAGCCGGCGCTGCTGGCCAAATTCCCGGAAGGCTACCGGCACTTGGCGTACCTGCAGTCGCAAATCGGGTATCCCGTAAAAACCGATATGCCCGGCCTGACCGGTCCGGAAGTCGAAGCGCTGTACGCTCGCTGTCAGGCCTGGCTGTCCGGGCAGGCGAAGACGGCCGACGCTCGCTGAAGGCGCACCCTATCTGGGGTTGACGAGCCGCACCACCACAAACGAGACTGCCGTTGCCATCAGGATGACAATAGCGCCGAGCAGCGCGCGTTCTCTGTCGGTGTAGAGCGTTCCCGCGCAATTGAGGAACTCGCTGCCGAGTTGGCATCCCCATAAGAACATGGTCTGAACCTCGGACGATTAAGCTCCAGTTGACGGCAATTTTCACAACTATTACAGGCTGGCTTTGGTTAGCCTTCTTACACGGTCGTGGGGGATTTCCCGGAACCGTCCTTTAATGGACAATCGCATCCGGAAAGTGGCTTAGCGATTGCACACTTGCCACTCAGATGACGCGCACCGAAACCTGTGTCCCCAAATTGTTTTCGCCGCATCCGCACTGGAGCGACGGAGTCAACCGCAATATCGTGCAATCCGAGATTGAGGGCGGCGTGTATTTGCGCGACCTTCGTCCCGGCGCCGTCCTCGAGATCGAGACGATGGATTGGATTTGCACGTTCGTCTACTGCGGGGACTGTGAGGCCCGGGTCAGTGGCCATCCGAAGTTCTGCCCCGAACCGGTGCAGGTCTATGTCGCCGGGTCCACTTGGGGGGGATCGATGTTGAAGCAATTTTTCATAGGCCGGGGAATGCACTTGGAATTTTTGCATCCCCTGCACCAGCGCATCCTGACCTCGCCCGTGCGGGAGATCCGCGAAATCAGTGCGTAATATCTCACGCTCGGCGGTAAGGGAGAATGGCGCAGCCGGGAATCAGGCCCGCCTCGAAATCATCGGGCCGCCGAAACTGCCTGACCCTTGAAAACAGTGTCAATCGCCGCTTGGGCGCACTTCTCACCGTCCGCGCCCGACACGCCCATCGCGCCGATTACCTGGCCGTTGATCACGATGGGAAGGGCGCCGGGCTGCGGGAAGTCCCGCATGAAAGTCGGCGCCAGATTCTCGCCGGTGCGCACCATCTTGTTGGTTTCCGATGTTGGCCGGCGCCAGCGCAGCGCCGACCTGGCCTTCAGCAGAGCCGTATCGATAGCGTTCGCCGCCGCGCCCTCCATGGCGTGTGACTCGATCAAATTGCCGCCCCAATCCAAGATCGCCATCGCGACGATCTGATGGTTCTGCTCCGCCCAGGCGGTGCAGGCATCGGCCAAGGCGCGCGCACCCGCGCTGGAAATGATTTTGATATCCCGGGTAAAGGATTTCGCCGACGTCGTTTGAGCATGCGAAGGCAATAGCATCGAGAATGCCAGCGCAGTGGCGGTCAGTGTGGCACGGTTCTTCACAACAGTTCTCCTTTCGGTTGGACAATCTTATAACGAAATCACGATGCCTCGGCTTCGATCGCTCGGTGAAGCTGTAGCCAGCGGGCGGTCAGCCAGCAGATGATCGCCCAGCAGGC
Organism: Bryobacteraceae bacterium; assembly: GCA_035295805.1. GTDB lineage: Bacteria > Acidobacteriota > Terriglobia > Bryobacterales > Bryobacteraceae > PSRJ01. The sequence continues at coordinate 6,640 of DATGII010000029.1, forward strand.
GCCGGCGGTCCAACCGGCAAGCACGTCAGTGGGCCAGTGGACGCCGAGATAGACGCGGCTTACGCCCACCAGGAACGATAAAAGCGCCGCCGCCAGCAGGAAAAAAGCTTTGAGCCGTTTGCGCGACTGCGCGCGCGCCAGGAGAGCCCCGAGCGTCAGGTAGGCCACGGCGGAGAGCATCGAATGCCCGCTGGGAAAACTCGGGCTGTCGACGTAGGAGCCATGGGGCACGAGGTTGGGTCGAGGACGCTGAAAAACCTCTTTCAAAATAGTGCTGAGGATAAGGCCGCTGATCACCGAACCGAACACGAATACAGCCATGCGCCGGCCGCCGTCCAGCAGCAGGTAGACGCACGTGAATACCGTTACCAAACTCAAGGTGGCAACACCGCCGAATCCGGTGATATCGCGCGCAGCTTCCCGCATCCCCGCCGAGCCGATGGGCGAGCCGTCCGGGTTGCGCATGGACAGCAGCAGGGCTCGATCGAAAGCCTGCGTATCGCCGTGGGTAACTTCGCTCGCGATATAACTAAAGAGCCACGCGCCGGCCGCCAGCGCCGCGATGGCCATCAGCACGGAGAGCTCGTGGCTCCCCAGCCATGCCAGGAGTTGGAAGCGCCGCCTCTGTCGCGCGTGGGTCACTTCAGACTTCTCCGCCCCTCACCAGTCGACTGCTGCCGAAAGCACGACCACACGCATTGTCTGAGAGCCATCATCTCACAGGTATGGGAGAGCACAGAGAAAAACAGCGCGGATCCCGGCGCCTCTGAGGTGAACTTTGGGCGCATGAACTCATATAATTGCATCGCAGCGTGATGCGCGGCGCCGGAACATTGGTGGCGGGCGCCTCGCTGGAAACGTCGGCGGCAGCGCCGCCGTCCGGGATTGAGAATTTTTCCCCGAAAGAAGAATGGAGATCATGATGTCGTTGACGTCGTTTGTACCCACGCCGAAGTTTGACGAATATAAAGAGCGGTTTCAGGAACATTACAAATTGGAACGCCGCGCCGACGGCGTCATTCTGGTGCAGGCGCACACGCGCGGAGGGCCCATCCAGTTGAGCGTGGAAAATCATCGCTCGCTCGGGCAGCTTTTCAAGACCATTGGCGCCGACCCCGAAAACGAGCTCATGATCTTCACGGGGACCGGTCCGGAATTTATGATGGACGCCGACCCGGAAGGCTTCCGGCTCGAGCAGGAAGATCTCGCGCACTGGGCTTACGAATATGCGTACAAGGATGGCCGCATCAACGTCAGCTCTTTAATCAACGATCTGGAGATCCCTACTATCGGCGTTCTCAACGGCCCCGGCTTCCATACCGAGATCTGCCTCATGTGCGACCTCACCATCTGCAGCGAGGACGCGATCCTCTATGACCTGCACTATGACATCGGGTCGGTGCCGGGCGACGGCATTCACAGCTGTTTTCAGGAGCTGTTGGGAGTCAAGCGGGCCGCTTACGCCTTACTCACAGGCCAGGCGATCGACGCGAAAACGGCCCTCGAATATGGAATGGTCAACGAAATCCTGCCGTCCGACCGGCTTCTGCCGCGCGCGTGGAAGCTTGCCGATCACATCATGACGCAGCCGCGCACGACCCGGCGCCTGACCACGCAGATTGTCCGCCGCCCGTGGCGGCAGCGGATCACCAACGACTTGGACGGCGGCTTCGGCATCCAGATGTTCGCGCACCTCGCCAAGAAGGAGGCCGCCCATGGCAGAGACCACATCGGTTCGAAAGTCGCCTACGTTCGAAGAGGCAGGAAGAACAACTTCGATTAGAAACGATAATTCCGCTGGTACCTCTAGCACGGTTCTACAATCCGAACGCCCGTTATTTCGGTTCGCTAACCAGTCCCGGGTTCTAGCCTGTGGTGCTTTTGAATCTATGGTGGCATGGAATTGGATCCGGCGGGCGAGTTGATCCGCACGATCGGCTCCGAATCCGGCCATGCCATTGCGGCTGATCGTCAAGCACGACCGAGTGGACTCAACGATCCGGAGGCTGTTCCAGCCGGACTTTTTTTCGGGCTGGGAAGTGCGAACTCTTGCGAGCTCGCATCGGGCGTTCAATCCATTCAGCTATCATCGAGGCTGGCCCGCCGAACAGGCGGCGTTCTGTATGGGTTTGATGTGCGGTACGGCCGGCATGACCGGCTGCACCAACTGGCGAAAGCGCAGTTCGAGGCAGCGGCACTGTTTGAGTATCATCGGCTGCCCGAGTTGTTCAGCGGCCATGCGCGCGACGAGGAACATCCGATCCCGGCGCTGTACCCGCACGCGGATTCGCCTCAGGCGTGGTCCTCGTCCGCAGTGCCCTGCATGATTCAGGCGATGCTGGGGCTGTTCCCCTACGCGCCTCTGGATCTTTTGTTTCTTGATCCGCATCTACCCGAATGGCTGCCGGAAATCACATTACGCCAGGTTCGGGTAGGGGCGGCGACGGTCGACCTGGAGTTCCGTCGTACCGCCGACGGTCGCACAGGCTACAAAGTGCTGGAACTCCGGGGCAACCTGCATATCGTGCGACAGCCCAGTCCGTGGTCAGATACCACGACCTTCGCGGAGCGTCTGATTGACCTGTTCTCGAGCGCCCTCCCGGGACACTGAATTGGGTCTTAAACCTGCTCGTCTTCCCAAGGCTTTCCCGGCCGCCCGGCAATTTGCTCCAGACTCCTTGGTTTGGGGCGCCACGGCTGCCCGAAGTGCTTGTCGATTTCGTCCCGGTAACTCATCTGCGGACCGGGATACCCGATCAGTTGCCAGCCGATCAAGCCGGCATTGCCGCCATGCATCGGGTCGCTGAACATGCCTTCGATGGTGTGGGTGCGCAGAAGCTGGAAGAAATGCGTCTTCTCGATCGACCGGAGTTTGGCGTCCTGCCCGGCAGGGGGCAGGCTGGTGAAATCGCCAAGCGTTTTGATGCCGGCGCGGTACGTCTCGCGCGGGCTCTCCTTCGCCTGGTAGCCGTGCTCGGGATAGGACTCGACGAAGGGCGGCTTGGTGTAGCGGTATTTGTCGCGACCATAGGGACCGGCGAGCTGGCGGTCGATAAAGATGACGACATTAGCCTCGGTAGCGCCAGGACCGCTTTCATCGCTCGGAAAAATGCGGGCGCAGGCGGCCGACACAACCCGGGCCTCCTCAGCCGTGAAGAAGCGCAGGGGCACCTTCACAGTTCCGGTTTGCGCCTGAGCGCGGACGGGTTCGCCGGCCAACGTATAAAAGAGAGTGCCGCCGATTGCAGCGGCGGGAACGGTCAGGAATTGGCGGCGCTTCATATCAATTTCTCCGGATGCGGGAAGTATTTGGTCACCATCGCGTCGGACGCCCAATAGGTGAGCGCGAGCACGGTCAACGTCGGGTTGGGGGCGGCGTTTTGGGGGAAAGCGGAGGCGCCCACCACGAACAGGTTCGGCATGTCCCAATGCTGGAGATAGCGGTTGACGACACTGGTCTCGGGCGAAGCGCCCATCATGGCTCCGCCCTGGATGTGGGTGGACTGGTAGTTGATGACGTTGTACCGGGCGCGGGAAGGCGGGTTGTCATCGAAGCGCGCGCCCATCTCGCGAGCGATCTTTTGCTGCAGTTTGGCGGCGAACTCGCGCTGCTTGAACTCGTGATCGGTCCAGTTCAGGGTGAAGCGCAGCAGCGGATCGCCGAATTTGTCGGTATAGGTGGGGTCCAGGTCCATGTAGTTCGCCCGATAAGACAGGTGTTCGGCGGACAGACCGATGGACGCGGAGTGATCTTTCCACTTCAGCGCGGCCTTCTTCCACTCCGAGCCCCAATTGGTTTTGCTCTCCCCGGGCGGCATGATGCCGAAGGAACCGATGGCGCCGTCGCCATTGCTGCCAAGGGCGATCATGCCCAGGCGGAAAAGGCCATCTTCGGCGTCGGTGAAACCGGTGTCGCCGTCAAAATCGGAGATGCGCGAGCCGAGCTCGCCGGCTCCCATAAACGCATTGAGCGGCTTGTCGAAGAAAACGCGGGTGTTGGTTCCCACCTGGTGCGTGAGGTTGCGGCCCAGCGTGCCCTTGCGCGTGGCCGGATCGTAAGGCGTGCCGATTTTCGAGAGCGCCAGCAGGCGCGTGTTGTTCAACGTGAACGAGGCCAGGATGACCGTAGCGGCGGGCTGAAAGAATTCCTCGCCGGCCGCATTGGTGAACTGGACGCCGGTAGCACGGCCGTCTTTGTGCACGATCCGGCGCACCCAACTCTCGGTGCGCAACTGAAAATTCTTGCGCATGGCCAGCACCGGCATTAGCGTGTTGGTGGGCTGTGCCTTGGCGCCCACCATGCAGCCGTAACGCTGGCAGTGTCCGCAATACGCGCATCCGGCGCGCGTGACGCCATCCGGGTTCTTGTACGATTCGCTGAGGTTGGCGGCGGGCGTGGGATAAGGATGATACCCTAGCCGCCGCACGGCAGCTTCAAACATGCTGCTGGCGAAGGAGTGCTTCAGCGGAGGCGTGGGATACTCGTGCTGGCGCGGCCCTTCGAAAATATTGCCGCCTTCGATCTTCTGGCCGCGCAGGTTGCCGGCTTTGCCGCTAATGCCCATCAACTGCTCGGCTTTCCAGTAAAGCGGCTCGAGTTCGTCGTAGGTGATGCCCCAATCCTGGACCGCGAGATCCTCCGGCAGTTTGGCGGCGCCGTGCTTTTGCACCAAGTGGCTCCGCAGGGTGAATACATCGGGCAGAAAACGGAAAGAGGCGCCGCCCCAGTGCTCGCCCGCGCCGCCGGTTCCGGTGCCGGGGTGGAACGATCCGTGTTGCCGGACCGGAACAGCGGAGTCCTTTAACGAGTGCCGGTGGGTGATGGTCTCCTCGGCCGTGTTCTGCATCATGCGCAGGCGGATGTTGTAGTCGAGTTCATCCATGGTCACGGCGTAGTCCTGCAGTCTTCGCGGAATGCCGCGTTCGAAGACGGCCACCGATTGCGATGTTCTGGCGGTAAGTTCCTTGGCCACCAGGAGGCCGGTCCAACCGCCTCCGACGATGGCAACGTCTACCGGCTTGAGATTCGTCATAACAGCCTCGCTTCCTCTCCGATTTCCCGCTTCGGCGCGCTCACTGCGCCGGCGGGGCGTGCAACCCGGCCACGACCGCGCCCAGGGCATCCAGGCTGGCGGCAGAAGCCCCATCTTTTACAAAGATTTCCATCGCGCTCGCCGGTGTGGAACCGAGATTTCGGAAGCCGTGAGGAGTGCCGCCTTTGATATAAAATGCCTGGCCCACGGGCGCGTCGACCGGCTTGTCGGAGCCGATCGTAATCTGCAGTTTTCCCGTCAGGGGAATAAACAGGTGAAACTTAACGTCATCATGCTGATGGATCGCGCGATTCGCCCCGGGCTTCATTTCAACGCGTGCGGCGCGAACGTCCGAACGTTCCCATAGCCTGACCGGAGCGTACCCCTGAGCGGCCCGCGCAGCCTCTTTTTTGGCGTCGTCGCCCTGGGCCGGCGTCTGGGTCGAACCCGGCAGGCACATCAGCCATGCGATCACGGCTATTGCGAAAACGGATTTCAACATGGATTTCGTCCTCCTATGACGATTTACCTCGCGGCAGTCCAGGGCTTGCCTACGAGGAATGCCGGGTTGGCGCCTTTACGGGGTGTATATTTCTGCGCCCGTCCGGTCCGCACTTCGGCAGTGTACAAGTTGCCTTCCGAGTCTGTGGTGAAGCCGTGCACTCCCCACATGCATCCCTGACACGTGCCGTACGTTCCCCAAGAATACAGGAAGTGGCCGGCGGCATCGTAAGCGAGAAGCTTATTGGTCCCCTCGTCCGCGGCCCAAAGGACATGATCGGAACCCATATAAATGCTGTGAATGTCGATTGGCGGGCGCGGACCGAATTCCCACTGATCCAGAAACTTTCCGTTTTCGTCAAATACCTGCAGGCGGCCGTTGGCGCGGTCGTTGACATACACGCGGCGCGTCGTCGGATCGACGGCGATTCCGTGAACATTGTTGAAATAGTTCGGCCGCCGTTCATTGGGAGGGTTGCCTTTCAATCCCCACTGCAAGAGCTTCTTGCCGTGCATGTCGTACTTGATCACGCGCGTATTGTCGTAGCCGTCGGCCAGGTACCAGGTATTAGCATCCATGAAGGCCATAAAAGTCGGGCGCCGGAAATGGGTATCGTCATCGCCTGGAACGCCGGGCGTGCCGAGCGTCAGGATGCGCTGCTTGCCGTCATGAGTAAACTCGGAAACGAAGTGATTATCGGCGTCCACGATCCAGATGTGCTTCTCGGGATCGTAGGGGCTGACCTCGATGTCATGCGGGCGGCCCCAGATCGAGTCCCATTTCGACCAGTCTTCAATCATCTTGCCGTTGCGGTCGAAGACCACAATGACGTGCTCCCAGCGCCAGTCGATCCCCGGACGGCCATTGCTACCGTCCGCGGCGGCCTTGCCTCCGCTGGGCGTGGCGCTGGCGGTTTCGCGTAGAGGCACTCCGGGACCGACTGGGAATTTCAGACTTGGTCCGATTTGGGGAAGCCACGTGGTCTTGATGCGGACGGGGAGCACGGGCAATTCGCCCTTCTGCGCGACAAAAACACGGTCCGGAGTCTCGGGGAAAACAAATGTGGACTGGGACCAGGTCCAACCTTCGTGGTTCGGAAGACTCTCGGCGAGCGGCTTCGGCCAGTTTTGGACCGGATCATAGGGGCCAAATAAATCTTGGCCGCCCTTGAGTCCGGGAATGGCCGCAAATCCTTCCCCCGGGATCTTCTTCTGGGCGTAGACCACGCCCAACCGGTTGCTCGCAAGGATGGCGGCGAATAAGGCCACGCCTATAGCCGTCATGTTGAATACGCGCCGTGTCATACGGGTCGGATAATATCGCGGCCGCACAGCAGTGTCAATTCATGACGTATCTGGCCTCAGGGATTGCCGCCGGTGATAGGCACGTGAATCACGGTCACCGCCGGCTTGTCGAGGGCGTTCCGCAATTCATGCGCGAGTTCAGCGGGAGTGGAGACTCGAACCCCCTGGGCTCCCAAGGACAAGGCCAAGCGATCGAATGCGATTGGACCCAGCGAGCTGGCGATCGGCACGCCAAACTGGCGCAGGTGGCCCAGACGGGTGATGCCCCAACCCTGGTCGTCGGCGACGATCGCGACGAACGGGAGACTCTGCCGGACTGCGGATTCCAGGTCCGCCACATTGAACGTAAAAGCGCCATCACCGGACAAAAGGATGACCGGACGCCGCGGAAACGCAAGCCGCGCGGCGATGGCGCCGCCGATGCCCCAGCCCACCACGCCGCTTCTTCCACAAGTCAGCCAGTCGCCCGGATAGCGGTCACGGCATAGCAGTTGGTGTGCCCATTGCCCGATGCTGCCGCCGTCGATCAGCAGTACCGGATGGTCGTCGAGCACTGCCTGGATCGCGCGGATAATGTCGATGGCGTGCAGGCCTTCACCTTTCTGCTCTTCGGCCCGGCGCTCCACGGAGCGCTGGAAATCATCGCGCCGCTGCACGCACGTGGCCAGCCAACGCGCCCACGCCGGGTTGGGTTTCGCCCGGAGCCGGCCAACAGACTCTGCCAGCGGCGTCCAATCCGCTCCAATGGGAAAGATCCTGGCATCGGTTCGCACCGCAGGCGGCTGCAGATAGCCGATCCGATAATCGATTACGGCGCCTGCCAGGAGGATGCAATCCGCATGGCTCAGAACCTCCGGGCCGCCGGTAGCGGCCCCGATCACACCGAGAAAGACTGGGCTCGGCCGATCGACCGAACCTCGATCCCAAATCGGCGTGACTACGGGGACCTGGAAATCCGCACAGAAGCGAAGCATTTCGGGGCCGCTACCGTTGTAAAAAATGCCGCTGCCCGCGATGACGAGCGGCGCATCTGCAGCCGCCAGCGCGCGGGCGACCTCTGCAAGAGCCGGATTCGCCGGGGCCCTCTTTTCGAATACGGACGACGCGGCCGCAAAGCCGCTCCATTCTGCCACCTGGACGTCCAGCGGAAACATGAGATGAGCAGGCCCCGGGGGATCTGCGACGGCTCTTGCGAAAGCCTCATCCAGCAGACGGAGCGTACCCCCTGGATCGTCTATCAACGCGGAGAACTTCGTGATGGGATGCGCCAGGCCCACTTGATCGAGATCCTGGAAGTGTCCCTTCCCGGCGGTAGAGGCCGGACCGGCGCCGCTGAGCAGCAACATGGGAGCGCAGTCGAACCGGGCATTGGCTACGCCGGCCAGCGCATTCACCTGGGCGATGCCACTCGAAACAGCGCAAACGCCGGGCCTGCCGGTGAGGCGACCGAAAGCGTCGGCCGCGTAGGCGCAGGTCTGCTCGTTGCGCACATCTACCAGCCGCAAGCCGGCCCGGCGGGCGGCATTCAGCAACGGATCCAGGCCATGGCCGCATAACGTGGCAATCCACTCCACACCGCGCCGGCGAAGATCGTGCACGAGCAGATCCGCCGCCGTCATTTCGTCATATCCCCACAGCCCTCAACAACAAACGGCGCGATAAAGGCCGAATGGGCGAATCGGAATGGCCGGCCGATCCTCGCATCGATCGATGTGGGACGGAAGAGAGATTTGTTGGAAGGAAAGAAGTTCACACGCGCAGCTCCCATCGATCGATGCGGATTGTGCCGCGCCCGGTTGCGAGCCCTCCAGCGGATTAGCCGGCGATGCGTGCTGCTGCCCTCTCACAACCTCTATTATGGCGCGTCAGTGGCGGCGAACCGTTGGGACACGGAGGCAGTTTTGCTGGTAAACGACTGGGTCGGCGAAGGATGGAAGTATTTTCCGCGAACGTTACTGAAAAAAGTCGCGTCTATTTTTCCGAATACACGATCAATTGCTCGGAGACGGTACGGACTTTGTGCTTCGCCCTACTTTCCTCCTGTCGTCAGCGCCTGGAGTACAAACGTGCACCTGTCCGCTACCGAAACCATCGGGACTTCGATGATCCGATATCCGCATCGACGGTACCACGATTGCGCCATCCTGTTGACCAACTCCGCGTGCTCAAAGGTCTGATCGCGCTCGGCATCGTTTTGGTAAATGGCTTTCCAGGGCGGCAAGAGGAAGACCTTGGGAAAGTATGGGTAACTCGAAAGCCAGGTATTCAACTCGCCCTCTGTCAGCGGCGTGATCTGATCCAGTGCGCATAAGGCGTCAAGGACGCCCCGCTCAAAGAAGACAAAGCTTGTGGCGGAGGCGTGACGAACAAAGTTCTCGATATCGATTTGCAGTACTTGCTGCGCGAACGCATACGGTTCCGGCCGCGGACTTAGTCCGCGGCTGCGACGATCCTGAATGACGGCGCGGGCGGTGTCGCCGACGATCGCGTAACCGCGAGCCTGCAGAGCAAGCAAAAGCGTGGTCTTACCTGCGCCGGGGGCTCCAGTGATTACGATTCGCGACATGTGGACGCGCCCTCGCCAGTATTCGAGCCGACGGACAGACGCCGGCTACCGTTCGCGTCCGACGCCGTTTTCTGATAGGAATACATAATGCAGTCACAAAAATACACCCGGCCGATCATTGCCACAGTCGCAGTTGCATTGGCCGCGCTGGCCCAACTTGACGCCCAGGACCGGAATCCGCCGAAATCGCGCCTGGTGTGGGCGGCGAAGCCCGTCACGCCAACTCCGTTCCAACCGCCCAACCGGCTCATCTGGCGGCTTTCCGAGATTCTGGCGGCTCACAAAGGGCAGGCGAGCTGGCGGCAGCCGGTTGTCAACACGCGCGACTTCGAAGCCGATTGGATCTCGATGGCGCCCGGTGAAAAGACCAAGACCGTATTTTACGCCGACGATCGGGTTTTCTGGGTCGTCGAGTCCGGGCAAATGCGTGTGAATATCGAAGGGCAGCCGCCGTTCCTGGCCAAGAAAGGATTCCTGGTGCAGGCCGCGCCGCGACTCGCTTACAGGATGGAGACGGTCGGAAGCGAACCGGTGCTGCGATTTGAAGTGCGGCCCGCGGGCGAAATGCCGAGCTATCCGATCGATGAGACGCCTACCCCGGTCAATGGATGGACGTTCATCCAAACGCGCATTACCGATACCGGCAGCTACGATGAGGACAACAAACCGTATCTGGATTTCTGGAAGGATGTCGTCGAGGCCAATGCCGGCAGCAGCAATTTCGTGTGGGACGGCCACACGTCGGCTCACATCATTCGCGGGAAAGGAATCGAAACGCCTGCGGAGGCGAACCTCGGACACTTTCACGAAAACATGGTGGAGTTGTGGATTGTGCTCGAAGGCCAGCTCGATTTTCTGATTGAAGGAGAACCGCTGGTGACTGGAACGGTCGGTGACGTGATCCAAGCCCCCAACGAGCGGTGGCATCGCGCCACATCCCGCGCTCCGGGGATGGCTACGCGGCTTGCGATCACGCCGCGCAACAAGGAAGGACAGGTGCACTACTATCAGCCGGACGCGGCAGGAGGCGGTAATCAGTGAATTCCGCGTCCTTTCGAATTACGATCGGGTTTTTGCTTTGCGGCGGCATGATCTCGGGCCTGGCGCAGAAGGCCGACGCCGGCGATTGGCCGGGATACAGCGGCTCTGACAACGGACAGCGTTACTCCGCGCTGAAACAAGTGACGGCGGCGAATGCCGCGCGGCTTCAGGCGAAATGGGTCTATCACGTGGATGGCGCCAGCGGAATGGAGCAAACGCCGGTCGTGGTCAACGGCGTCATGTATATTTCTCAATTTAACCGGATGGATGCGATTGATGCGCGCACAGGCAATATCATCTGGAAGTATCAGCGCCCCCCGGCTTCCGCATCGGCGCAGCGAGGCACGGCGTTCTATAACGATAAGGTCTTTATGGTGACGTCCGACAGCCATCTGGTGGCGCTCGATGCGCGCAACGGCGGGATCCGCTGGGATGCGAAATCGGAGGGCAGCTATGCCATTTCCGGGGCCGCCCCTACAATCGTTCGCAATAAAGTAATTGTCTCGGGCAACCGGCCCGACGGTTTCGTTCAGGCCTTCGATGCGGAAACCGGTAAGTATGCCTGGACCTGGTCCGCCGTTCCAAAACCGGGCGAACCCGGCGCGGAGAGCTGGGGAACGGCCCGGCCGCAAGGTGGTCCGATGTGGATGAGCGGCTCCTACGATCCGGAACTGAACCTTCTTTATTACGGCACGGGGCAGCCCAATCCCCAATGGACCGGCTTTGAGCGCCCGGGTGACAATCTGTATACGGAAAGCATCGTGGCCCTCAATCCCGACACGGGAAAACTGGTCTGGTATTTCCAAAACACGCCGCACGACACTCACGATTGGGACTCCACCGAAACGCTGGTGCTGGTCGACGGGGTTTTCAAGGGGAGGGCCCGCAAGTTGCTGCTGCAAGCCAATCGCAACGGTTTCTATTATGTTCTGGACCGCAGCAACGGCGAGTATCTGCTCGGAACGCCGTTTGTCAGTAAAGTGGATTGGGCGGACGGTCTGGACTCCAAGGGAAGGCCCATCGTCATACCGGGTCACGACCCATCGGTGCGCGGAACCAGAACCTGCCCGTCCACGGCGGGCGCGACGAACTGGCCGGCTCCCACCTACAGTCCCGACACGAAGTACTTTTACGTCACGGTCGCGGAAGGGTGCGGCCTCAACTTCATCAGCTCGAGCACGGCGCCGGACGCCGGAACGGGGTACATCGAGACAGCCGACGCGCCATGGCAAGCCTATGTGCGGGCGCTCGATGCGACGACGGGCAAGAAAGTCTGGGAGTACAAACCCGTGCGTTCGAACCACTATGGACCCGGCTTGCTGTCGACCGCGGGCGGGATCGTGTTCACGCCGGAGCAATTCGGACAGGTCACCGTGCTCGACGCAAAGAGCGGAAAGCCGCTATGGCACTTCAACACCGGAGATCTCATCACCGCGAGCCCGATGACGTACAGCGTAAATGGCCAGCAATTCTTCGCTATTGCATCCGGCACGAATATCTTCGCCTTCGGCTTGCAGGGGGTGAATCCATGAATCGGGCATTTGGTATCGCGGGCTTCCTTCTGACCTGCGCGGTTGGTCCGGTTATTGCCCAGCGCGGCGGGCCAGTGAATCCCTTCCAAGGCCAGCTTGAGGCTGTCCACGAGGGCGAGAGCCTCTACGCCCAACATTGCACGGGCTGCCACGGACCGAACGGCAGCGCCGGAGAAATCGGACCGGCCATCGTGTCCGCCGAGCGGGCGGCTTTTGGCGGTAACGATGCGCAGGTATTCAATACCATCAAGAACGGCATTGCCGGAACGCCAATGGGCCCCCAGAAGCTCGCGGAAGAGGAAATCTGGAAAATCACCGCATATATCCATGCGATGCGGGGCACCGCCATCGACAACCCTCTGCCCGGTGATAGCGCGCATGGCGAACAGATCTTCTGGGGAAAAGGCCAGTGCGGTACCTGTCATATGCTGGGCGGCAAGGGAGGACTCACGGCGCCGGATCTGAGCAACATCGCCGGCATTCGCAAAGCGAGCACGATTGTCGATGCGCTTACGAAGGAGCAGCACCATGAATACGGTAGCGGCGGCGCCCATCTGAGATCATTGCCGCCCATGGACAGCTATCTGCCCGTGCATGTCACCTCGGCCGACGGAAAGGTAATTGACGGCATCCTGCTGAACGAGGATGGGTATGCGCTGCAGATGATCGGCAACGATCAACGGCTTCATTCGTTCGATCGCGCCAAACTGCGGCGCGTCGACATTGAAGCCAAAAGCCTGATGCCCACCGATTATGACAAGCGCCTGACTTCAGACGAGTTCAGAGATCTGCTTGCGTTCCTGACGCGGCAGGGGTTGAAACCGCCCGCGCCGGGGAGAGGTGGAGCACCCCGCGGAGAGGATCAGTAAATGAAAGCCGCGAATATTGGCGGTGTGCTGGTAGTAGTTTTCGCCTTAGGGTCTCAGGCTCGCGCGCAAGAACGGAAATCTTCCGGTCCCGAGGTCTGGATCTTTGACCGAATCGAGAACATCGGCGGGCTGCCCACAACGGTACTCGGGCATCCGCGCGTGATTGACACGGCGCTGGGCAAAGCGGTCGAATTCAATGGAATCGACGACGCTTTATTCATTGGGGAACACCCGCTGGCTGGAGCCGAAACATTCACGTTCGAAGCCATATTCCGGCCCGATCCGGGCGGCGCACCGGAGCAACGCTGGTTTCACCTCTCCGAGCAGGATCCGGCAACCGGAAAGGACACCGATACGCGCTTATTGTTTGAGACGCGCCTCATTGCCGATCGCTGGTGCCTGGATGCCTTCGTGAACACACCCGCCGGAAATAAGGCGCTTCTCGACCGCGGTCTCCTCCACCCGCTCGGCGCGTGGTATCACGTGGCCATGGTCTACGACGGAACCGAATTCCGCAGCTATGTCAATCGCGTGCTCCAGGGAAAGGCCGCGGTCGCCTTTGTACCCGAGGGCAAGGGCCGGGCTTCGGTAGGCGTGCGGATCAACCGCGTGAACTTCTTCAAAGGCGCCGTGCGCGAAGCGCGCTTTACGCGCCGCGCACTCCAGCCGGAAGAATTCCTTACGGTACACTCTGAACCGAAGTAGCCTTGCTTTCGACCGATTGCTCGGCGGGATGCGCGGCTGTATGATCTCCAAGATGACGTTCCAGCGATTGGATCGATCGTTTCTATTGGCGGCCTTTGTCGCCCTCACGCCGGCAGCGCTGACGTGCCAAACAAATGGAAATGGAAAAATACCGGCAGAGCATGGGTCCGTGCTCTACGCCGCGGTTGGCCCGAAGCTTACGGAATATGAACTCAACCGGGTAAAGGGCGTATTGATAGAGCGAGGGTCGGTGCTGTTGCCTGCGAATGTGCAAGAGGCGTGGCAGCATCCATCACGAAAGTATCTGTATGTCGCCTGGAGCAACGGAGGCGCCAGCTATCCTTCCGCTGGGGGGGCAAAAAACGATCGCCACGGGATCAGCGCCTTCCGCATCGATCCCGGCACAGGAGCCTTGAGTCCGCTCGGTCAACCTATAGCTTTGCCGTCGCGGCCGATTTTCATCACCAGCGATCAAGACGGCACGCATGTGCTGGCGGCCCATAACGATCCGAGCGGGATCACGGTGCACCAGATCCGGCCGGACGGGACGATTGGCGCGTTGGTAGAGCCGGCGGCTCCGCTGGATACCGGCATTTACGGACATCAGGTGCGCGTGGACCCGTCAAATCAAGCCGTGATCCTTGTGACTCGCGGTAACGGACCGACGCCGACCAAACCGGAAGATCCGGGCGCGCTCAAGATTTTCAGATATCATGCGGGAGTTTTGGCGAACTGGATTTCGATCGCGCCGGATCGCGGCTTCAATTACCAGGTCCGGCACCTGGACTTTCATCCGTCGGGGCGGTGGGTTTACGTGACCCTGGAACGCCAGAACCAAATCCACGTCTACGGAAGAATGGCGGACGGAACGCTGAGCGCCACGCCATTGTTTGTGAGAGGCACATTGACGGAGGGAACGGAAAAGCGCGCCGGCCAGGCGGTAGCGTCCATCCACGTGCATCCCAGCGGCAGATTCCTGTACGCTGCCAATCGCGCAAGCGGCACTACGGAGTTCGAAGCCCAGAGGGTTTTTGCGGGCGGCGAAAATACGATTGCGGTCTTCGCGATTCACAAGGAGACCGGAGATCTGAATCTCATCCAGAGCGCGGATACGCACGGGTTTCAGCCGCGCACCTTTTCCCTGGATGCCGGCGGTAGTTTCCTCGTGGTTGCCAATCAATCACCGCTCGCGGTGCGCGACCAGACGGGCGTGCGCCTGGTGGCCGCCAGCTTGACTCTATTCCGGGTGGGCGCGGACGGAAAACTGGCTTTTGCGCAACGACAAGAGGTTAAGACAACTCCCGATACAAGCCTCTTCTGGGCCGGATTTGTTTCGTTGCCCTGAGTACTCCCAATCTCAGGGAAACCCGGGTTTAGCCCGTTCCTAACGCAACACTGCTCTCGCGGCCCCCGCCCGGGGCGCGCGACACACTCATGAAATTTCCGCCGTAAGAGATTTGTCACGACACGTTCACAACGAAGTCAAATTGGGCTGCTATTCTTCGTGCTCCCCGAGCAACTTGAACGCAAGAGAGGAGCCCCAGCCCGATGGACAACACCTCGAAAGGAACCGTACCAGCATGCGAATTTTAAGAGCGCTCTGCCTGGGAGCCGTAATCGCCGCCGTGCCGCTCAGCGCACAGTTCGAATATGGAGAGATTCTTGGCACGGTGCGCGACGCCAGCGGCGGTGTGATTTCCGGCGCAAAGGTCACGGTGCGCGGCATCGATACGAATGTACAAGCTTCAACCGTTACGAACGACCAAGGCAACTATTCATTCCCGGATTTGCGCGCCGGGAACTATGAGGTGTCGACTGTGTTGATGGGTTTTCGGCCCGCCAAGAGCGATGCACTGCTGTTACGTGTCAGCGACCGGCTGCGAATGGATTTGACGCTCGATCCGGGGCAGGTAAACGAAGAGGTGACGGTGCAAGGCGCAGTGGCCCCGCTGCTGGAAACCGATACAAGCGTACGCGGGCAGGTAATACAGAGCCAGCAGATTGAAGAGCTGCCGCTCAATAAACGCGACTATTCGCAGTTGGTGCTGCTGGTGCCGGGCTCGACTTATAATCCCGCGCAGCGTCTGGGCGGCGCGATCAGCATTAACGGGAACCGAACGTTGCAGAACGATTATCTGCTCGACGGTATTGACAACAACTCGCACGCGACCAGCTTTCGCGGGGACCGCGTCGACGTGATTCTTCCTTCGGTTGACGCTGTGCAGGAATTCCGGGTGCAGGATAACGGCTACTCGGCGGAATACGGTCATAGCGCCGGCGCCGTGGTCAATGTGACCATTAAAAACGGCACGAACCAGTTTCACGGGACCGGATGGGAGTTCTTCCGTAACGACGACATGGACGCGCACGGCTGGACGCCCACGCTCGGCGGCGTGAAGCCGAAGGTGCGGTTCAACCTATTCGGAGCGAACATCGGCGGGCCGATCGTCAAAGATAAGACTTTCTTCTTTGTCAATTACGAAGGCGACCGCGAGCGCGACGGCGTCCTGTTTCAGCAAACCGTGCCGACCGTGGCCCTGCAGCAGGGCATCTTTGCGAATCCATCGGCGGGTTTGGGATCGACTCTCAAGGTGCAGCCGATCGATCCAACCAACGGCCAGCTCTTTTCGAACGGCATCATTCCCCAGAGCCGCTGGAGCCCGATTGCGCAACGCGTTTTATCCTATCCGCAATTCCCGGTGCCGAATGCGTTTCCGCAGATCACTACGCCGGGCGCGTTCATCAGCAACGTGACCAACAGCATCCGGGCCGACAAATTCGATATCCGCCTCGATCACAACGTAAACGAGAAGTGGCGCCTGTTTGGGCGCTACAGTTTTTCGGACTCTACCACTTTCCGAGCGCCTCCGTATCTCGGATACCTGGAAGGCTCCAACAACGACCAGTTCGGCAATACGCTGACGCGGGCGCAAAGCGCCGTCGCCGGAGCCACGGGCACCTTGACGCCCACGAGCATGCTGGAACTGCGACTCGGCTATACGCGCCTCGGCGCGGGTGTCTTTCCGCCAAACTTCGGCTCTCCTAATATCGGCACGCTGCTGGGGATTCCGAATATGCCACAAGGGCCCGGGGTCAACGCGGGTTGGCCGGAATTCGCCATCAACGGTCTCAACCAGTTCGGCAGCACGACATCGCAGCCGCAATACCAGATCCCGAATACGTACCTCGCGAGTAGTGTGCTGTCTCTGCAGCGAGGCGCGCACGGCATCAAAGCCGGGTTTGACGCCACCTACATCCAGACCGCAATCCTTGACGTTTCCGCGATCCGTGGCGTCTTCAGTTTCCTGGCGAACACCTGGACCGGCAATCCGTTTGGGGACTTTTTGCTCGGCTTGCCCGGCGCCTACACGCAAACCGGTTTCTTCGTCGCGTACAACCGCAACCAGATTTACAACTTCTTCGTCCAGGACGATTACCGGGTTCTACCGAATCTGACACTGAACCTCGGGTTGCGCTACGAATACGGAACTCCGATATACGAGAAGTACAATCGGATGGCCAACTACTCCCTCCGGACCGGCACGATGATTCAGGCGAGCGACAGCAATCGATATTTGGTTAACCCGGACCGGTTGAACTTCGCCCCGCGCATCGGGCTCGCCTGGACAGTCAAGCCCAGAGTGGTGGTGAGGGCGGCCTACGGCATGTTCTATCAACACACGTTCCGCCAGGGGCGCGAGAACCTTTTGGCCGAGAATGAGCCGTTTCTGCAAAACCTGACAGCGCCCCAGGGCCCCGGCACCCCTAATCCCATCACACTCGACAGCGGCCCTCCACCAAACTTTTTCGTCACCGCGCTGCAGAGTCAAGTTTCCGTCCGCGGCAACGATCCCAACTTGAAGAACGGCAACGTTCAGCAGTGGAATCTGACACTGCAATATGAGCTGGCCAAGGACTGGATCTTCGAAGCCGGTTACGTGGGAAACAAGGGTACCCATCTCTCCCGCTTCTGGAACGCGAATCAGCCGACTGTGACGGGCACCGCGGCCACGTTAGGAGCACGCCGCCCCAACCAGGGATTTGGCGACGTCGAATACATGGACTCGGGCGGCAACAGCTTCTATAATGCGCTGCAAACGCGGCTCGAAAAGCGCTTTTCAAACGGAATGACGCTCCTGCATTCGTTCACGTACGCGCGCGGCCTGGATAACGTGGGCGCGTGGAATGACCCGAACGGCTCGCTGTATCCGCAGGATGCCTACAACTTCGCCAACGAGAAGGCGCTGGCGGAGAACATAATCAGGCTGAATTCGGTGGCGAGCTGGGTGTACGAATTGCCATTCGGCAAGGGCCGCCAGCGGATGACCTCCGCGCCGCCGCTGGTGAATACGGTGCTGGGCGGCTGGCAGGTAGATGGGATCTGGACTTGGCGCACGGGTCTTCCCCTCACGATCTCCAGTCCCGCGTGCGCGGCCTGCCAAATGGGAGCAGACCGGACGATGCGCGCTAACGTGGTGCCCGGTGTTTCGCCTTCCGTTCCCAATCCCGGGCCGGCTGAGTGGTTTAATCCGGCGGCGTTCACTCCCCAGACTACGCCCTTTGGCACCGTGGGACGGGACACGATCTGGGGTCCCGGCCTGCAGCAATGGGATCTCGGATTCGCGAAGCGGTTCTCGGCGGCGGAGCAGCGCTATTTCCAATTCCGGGGCGAGTTGTTCAACACATTTAACCAGGTGAATCTCAATCCGCCAGTCTCCACGGTGGGCAGCGCCGGCTTTGGAACGATTACCTCCGCGCTGCCGGGACGGAACGTGCAGCTTGGATTGAAATTCTACTGGTAAGGTGCCGCGATGAAGACTACTCTGGCGTTAGTTTCGATTTCACTTCTGAGTTTGCAGAGCCTGGGCGCGTGGGGGCTGCGCGGCCACACGGTGGCGAACCTGGCAGCGGTGGAAGGTATCCCGCAAGACGGGCCGGCGTTTCTGAAGCCTCAGGAAGGTTACATCGGACACCTCGGAACCATACCCGACACGTGGCGCAACTTTAGCGAACCTTATCTGCGCATCTCGGAGGATGCCAACCACGGTTGGTATACGGAGGGTTTCGATTTTATTCCGACGCCCCCGCACTCTCGCACCGAATTCGTACTCCGTGTGTATGACGAATACTTGCGCGTCAAAGCCGCCGATCCGGAGCGTGCCAAGCTGCTGAATATCCGGTATACAGGGACACAGGCCTATTCGATTATGGAGGGTTATGAACGCATGAAGGCAGGAATGCGGCTGTATCGCGCCGCGGACGATCCGGAGCAAAACCGGAACAATGTGGCCGCCTCTTATGCGCCGATCTCTCCGCTCTTGAAGGATCGCGCGCAGGTGAAACAGATGCTTGCGAACGACATCGCGTTTTACATGGGCTGGCTGGGGCATTACGTTGCAGATGCCGCGCAGCCGCTGCATAATTCGATGCACCACGACGGCTGGTCGGGCGATAATCCGAAGGGGTACACTCGCGACCCAAACATTCACGGGCGCTTTGAATCGCGCTACGTGGACCTGATCGAGGTAACACCGCCCGATGTGGCGAAATATATGCGGAAAGACGCGCGCCACCTGGACGACGTCTGGCAAGCCACGCTCGACCATTCACTCGAAGCCCGCAACTTCGTCGAGGATATCTATCGCCTGGATCTGCGCGGGGCATTCCAGAAGAAAGACGATGCGGAAGCGCGCGAACTGGTCTGCCAGCGCCTGGCGGCAGGCGCGAGCTTCCTTCGCGACCTGGCATACACGGCTTGGATCGAGAGCGCCAAACCCGTGCCTCTGATCGATTCAATTCACCAGATGCAAAACCCGGCCAATCCGAAATACAACCCGGCGGCCGGCTCGGCACCCGCGCCGTGATGCTGAATTCGCTACCCTGATCGAATGGTGAGAAGAATCGCGGTTCTGCTGTTGGCCGGCACGGCGGCCTTCGCGCAGGAGGTATCGCGGGATTTTCTGAATCACAGCAGGCCGCTGGTGGATGCGCACAATTGTTATCCGTACGACGGACGGTGGGCGGACCGGATCGATCGCGCGCTAGGGGCCGGCTATCCGGTGGCGATTGAACAGGATTTGGCTTGGGGAATCGATGGCGAGACGGGGAAGCCGGCCGCGGTGGTCGCGCATTCGGCGAAGACGTCCGGGGGAGAGCCGACTCTCCGAAAATACTTTTTCGAACGGGTGCGGCCGGTAGTGGAAGCCGCGCTTGCGGCGAACGAACGCGCGCACTGGCCGATCATAATCCTGCATTTCGACTTCAAGTCGAATGAGCCGGCGCTGCTGCGCGCTGTGTGGGATGTTCTTGGATCTTACGAGGCTTGGCTGACGACAGCGGTAAAAATATCGGATCCGAGTGAGTTGCAGCCCTTCGACCGGAAACCGCTGCTGGCGATCACGGAAGATTCCGATGCGCAGGAAGAAGTCTTCTTCCGAGCCGTGCCGGTGGGAGGCCGGCTGCGGGTATTCGGGTCCGCGCACACGCGGGGGCTAAACTCGACGGCGCGGGAGCAGTGGGCACACCGGGCGGCCACCTTGCCACCGGAGGCGTTGCTAACGGAGCCGCCGACCAATTACCGGCGCTGGTGGAACAACTCGTGGGCCGAAGTCGAAGAGGGCGGACAGAGGCAGGCCGGCGAATGGACTCCCGCGGATAACGAGCGCCTGCGCGCGTTGGTCGATCGCGCTCATCGATTGGGCTATTGGATTCGCTTTTACACTCTCGATGGATTCGCGCCCGGAGAAGACCAGGGCTGGGACCAGAATTACAACTTCGGCTCCCCGGCGGCCGTCCGGCTTCGCTGGAACGCCGCGATTCAAGCCGGCGTGGATTTGATCGCAACCGATGAATACGAGGAATTGCGGGACGTTTTGAAAGCCGCAACCGTTCCCGCGACCCAGTGAACGCAGCCCTTATGGCGTAATCCGAAAGTGCAGCAGATCGAGGCCGAAGGTGACACGCAAAGGGGCGGCCGGCGGGCTCCCGATTGGGCGGTAGATGGAGTGGAGGACGTCCTGAAGCGCGGCGGCGTCCAGTTCGGCGGCTGTAGTCACGCGGCGGTGGGCGAGAAGTTCGAAATCGCGCGCGAACGCCTCGAGTGCGCCCGGAACCCGGTCACGGCCGGGGCCGCGGAGCTCGACCAGATCGTCCGGCGAGGGAATCGCGATCAGCAAGCGCCCTCCGGCGCGGAGGACACGGCGGAACTCGGCGGCGTTCCTGCGCGCGGTGATCGACAGGACTGCGGAGAAGGTCGCGGCGGCGTATGGTATGAAACGATCGGCGTTGGCCACGATCCATTCGCCGCCGGGGTAGCGGCGGGCAGCGGCATCAACGGCCGCCACCGAGATATCCACGCCGAAACCGGCGAAACCGGTCTGTGTGGCGAGCGTTCCGAGAAAATCGCCGTTACCGCAGCCGGCATCGAGCACAATATCATCCCGCGTGAGGCGGCTCATTTCGGCGATGCCCTGGATCAGCGGCCCAGTCACACCGAGATCGTGCAAGCGCCGCCGAGCGGCGACGGCCTGCGCGGTATCGCCCGGCTGGCGGGAGCGGCGGTCCTGCGGCTGCAGCAGGTTGATATATCCGGTGCGCGCGATATCGAAGGAATGGCCGCGCGCACAAAACACGCGGCGGGCTTCGCGCTCCAGGTGCAGGCGGCAGTCGCGGACCGGGCAGAGGAGCATGGGTCGAGTGTACCGGATGGCGCGCCGCGGCACAGCGCCTGTCGGCGATAATTAATTCAGGCGATGGACACACTCGAAACCATACAGTCTCCGGCAGCCGAAGGCTCGTTTACGCCGGACATGAGCTGGACGCGGGAGATCCCGGCCGCCAAGCGGCTGAATTGCATCGCGGCGGCGGATGAAGTGTTTGCGCAGGCGGAACGCAAGCTGGTGCAGGTGGAACAGACCGGGTTGAATCGAGCGGAGATCCGGGTGGCAGCGTTTTTGCCGCGGCTTCCAAACGTCGAAGCGGACCGCGGCTGCCGCCGGTACGCCAGCTACATGGGCAAGAAATTCCGGCAGCACGGGCTGGATTTCCGCGTGGAGGAAGCGACCACCGCGGACGCCCTGGAACTGCTGCTGATGGGCGCGCAGGTTCACGACAAAATCTACGGGACCTTTGTGTATTTTCCGGCGCCGTTCGGCAAGACCGAAGATTATTTTCTGCGGCGGGTGCGGCCGGAAAAAGATATCGAGGGCCTGACGGTCGAAAACACCGGGCGGATGGCGCTGAACATCAAGACGGTGGACGAAGAAGAGAAATACGAAGGCGTGGTGCCGTGCACGGCGAAAGCGATCCTGACGCTGCTGAGCCAGCACGGAGAGATTAAGAACTGGTTTCCGCGGGATGTGTCGCAGAAAGGGCCGACGGCGGTGATCTTCAACAGCTCACCGCGGATCGGAATCCCGCTGCAAAGCATGCTGATGCGAATCGGCGCCACGGCGGTAATGCTGCATCCGCAGACTCGGGCCGAGGATCGCAAAGCCTATTTGAGCAGCGCGGACATCGTGGTCACAGCGTTTCCCGCGCAAAGCGAGGCTGACCTGGTGCGCGAGATCAAAGCGGGAGCCGTTGTGATCGACTGCTCGACCGAAGGAAACCTGCATCCGGACGTGGCGGAGAAAGCTGCCTATCTCTCAACCCACGACAATCATCTGGGCCAGATTACCACGGCTCTGGCGCTGTACAACACAGCGCTCTGCGCGCTCTGGCAGCGCGGCATGAAGCAGCAATAACGGCGGCGCCGGCTAAGGGTGGCCAAGTCAGTGGCGCGTCAACCGGGCCTTGGCGACGCGGTCGACCAGCATTTGAAATTGATCCGGGGCCAGACCCTGCCCGAGCAGATCGAAGTTGTAAACGTCGCCGGAGAAGGGCACGATTTTGAGCTTGTAGGGGCCGTCCTGATGGATCTCTTTGATGTCGGAATAGTTCCACTGGCGGGAGTCCTTCACGTTAGTGACGGACTCATACGCCATCTGGTCAGGAGTAATCAGAAGGCTTCCCATATCGCTGCCAATCCGATGATCGTGCTTGACCTGGAGCGATAGTGTGCCCGGCGCGGAGGCGCGGGGGGCAGCATCGGGAGTGCGGTTGGCCTCGCCGGTAGGCGATACCGCCGTTTGATGAAACCACTGATTATAGGCCAAGCCGCCTTCCGGGTTGGCGAGACGAAACACGAGGCGATTGGTGGCGCCGCCGCGATCCTGCACGGGGCGGGCGAGGTCGAGCGTCATTTCGGAGCCGGTTGCCGTAAGGTTGCGCACGTCGTCGCGCGGAATCACGAACGAGGCCGCAGATTGCTGGGAATCGAGGAACATCAGGTACGGACCGTTAATCACCAACTGGCCATCGACCTGGCCAAAGGGCACGGCAAGTTCGACTTGCTGCGCCGATGAATTGTTGCCGGTATTCCTCGATGGTATCGGTGATTGGGCGACGGCGCGGTGGGGCGCGGCCGCAGACAGAATCAAGGCGACGATGGCGAAAGCCATGCCAGAGAACTTGTAAGTGAGCATTGGTACGGAACCCCCTCTGGAGTAAATCTTCTACTTTCAACTTAGCCGCAAACGTGTGCAGGCGCCAGAGCAAGGCGTCAGAGGGTGAATGATCGAGTACGTTCGACGGATCAACAGGGCTTCCGGGAGGTGTATTGGAGCGTAGGGGCGGCGCAGTGGATCACTTGCCGAGCAACCCGCATCCCCTGGTACCGGAGGCAAGCCGAATCTCTCCGTACCGGCCCCGCGCGAGAGACCGCTCTCCAGGCGCTTGTACTTCTTCGGAAGGTGTTTCGGTGAATGACTAGTCGCCGGACACCGTCTCGTACGGCTGCTCGACTGGCTCGGCCGGCTTTGATGCCGCCAGTTGGCCGATCGTCACGTGGATCTGGGGCATGGCGCCGGTTTCGAATGAAGCCGAGAGCTTGTCCAGCTTGTCGCGCAGCATTTCGCGGCGGAGGCGCGCTTCGAATTCCTTTAACTGGTTTTCGATCGTGTGCGCCTTCTGCTTGTTCTTGATCATGTCTTCGCGGTAACGCTTCAGGAAGTACCCGATCGTCTCTACGCGAATCCGGATCGAACCCGTCGGCTTGTTCTCGTCGATGTCTTTGAAGCAGAAGTAGGGTGTGCCCGAGTGCTCGACAATTTCTTCGACCACCGAGTAAATCGGCGCGTCGTGGCCGCACTTGAAGCTCGAGAGCTCCAAGGCCACCAGGTTCGGATGGCGCGCGACGTACTTGGCGGCCCAGACTTTGCGGCTCGTGTTTTCGCTGTAGGAGTTCTTCCAGACGTCGGTGATCGCGAGCGGATGCGGGATCTCGCCGGCCTCCACTTCGTCGCCGAACAGGCGCCAGATGATGTCGTCGTCGATCGGCAGGCAATCCTCGGTGAACACGGGGTAGCCGAGTTTCTGGAATTCTTCCAGGATTTCGTGGTTGCAGCCGGGATCATTGTGATATGGCCGGCCGAGCAGCACCACGCCCAGCTTGTCTTCGCGCTCCAGTTGCTCCAGGACCTGGCGCGCTTCGCCCCGCATGGTGACGTTGTTAAACAGGTCGAGCGCGCGATAGCCTTCCGCCACCGCCCGCTTGTTCTCCTCGGGCGACAGTCCAAGGATGTCTTTGAACTGTTCGAAAAGCTGCCGCTCGAGGAGGTCGGGCTGCGAGAGGTTGACGAAGGTGTCCAGGAATAAAACGCCCTTTTCTTTGAAAAGATCGCCTTCCTTGGTGAACGCCGCCTTCACCGCCGCCGGCGTCGTGGCCACCGTCGGGCACGAGCGGCTGGCCTGCACGGAGTGCAGGTCGCTGGTGAGGCAATCGATCATCGGGAAGAAGATGATGTCCAGCGGCTTCTTGGCGTGAATCTTGTACAGCAGGTTGTGGACGTGCGGAATCCCGAGCTTCGAGGGAAAGCACGGGTCGATCGCCCCGCGCTTGGCGCCCTCTTTGTACAACTCCTCGCTGGTGAAATCGGAATAGATGATGTTCTCGGCCTTGATGCCCAGGGAAGTGAAGTAGCCCGTGAACACCGGAGTCTGCGAGTACATGTTGAGTACGCGCGGCATGCCGATGCGAAGCTTGCCCCGCTTCTGGATGAGTTCGGCGCGCTTCTTCTGAGCCGCGGTGATCTGGAATTTCGGCGCAGCGTCCGCCACCAGAGGCATGTCCGGCACGCGGAAAACCGCCTTCGCCGCGATCTCGACAAAATTCGGATTCTCTTTCTTGATCTTGTCGAGATTGCCCTTGATGCTGCGCATCTCGTCGATATTCTCGACCGTGCCT
>DATGII010000030.1:0-27676 GCA_035295805.1 Bryobacteraceae bacterium
GGCCGCGTCCGGACCAGGTTCTCGTTGCAGCCTTCCAAAGCCGCGCCGCCGAAATCCGCCGCAGTCAGGTCCTTCTGCTGCAGCATCGTCCCCATCGCTCCATCCAGCACGAGGATGCGGTGGTCCAGGAGGTCCTCCAACAGGCGCCGCCGATCCCGGGGGTGTGCCATATAGGATCTTTTTCTCAGTTTAGCAACAGACCCTTACCCAAACCGTTAACTTAATGAATACCACTTACGGCCAAACGTGCGGAGAGGTATGCTGGGCACAATGACACTTTACAACTTGCGCCTGTGGTTCACTTCGCTGCTCGTGCTTTCGGCCGCTTTGCCGGTATATGCCGATACGCAGTTTCGCGCCAGGAAGATGACACGCACGGATGTGCCGTTAGGCAAAGGCCAGTGTGATATCCGGTTGCAAGTGGATAATGAAGTGGAAGTCACGGTGCGTGGTGACATGGTTTTTGCGCGCACCATATCGGGCCGGGACAGCCGCGATGATGGTTCGGAATGCAATGAGCCTCTCCCAGTTCGTGACATACAGGGCTTTAATTTTGAAGTTAAGGACAGCCGCGGCGAAATTCGCTTGCTGGCCGAACCGTCACGACGGAATGGGTTCGGCGCTGTGGTGCGGATCCGGGATAGCGCCGGCGGTGAAGGCCGCTATCATTTCCGCCTGTCGTGGATGATCACCGGGGGCGGTGATTTCACCCGCCGTGGTCCGGACGATTTTCGCCGGGATGGAGACGATTCGCCGGCACGGCGCCGCAACGATGACTTGGACGACCGGCGCGGCGGGTTGGCGTGGAATAACACGACGCACTTCGCGGGTCGAGGACAGGGTTCCTCCACATTGAGCGGCTACGGCGGGCAGCGATTGATGGATGTGAGCGTCGATATCGATCGCGGTAACCGGATTTTTGTTTCGTTCCGGACCGACAGCGGCCGGGCGTTGGCATTTTCCGGGCAAGTCATTGGTATCGATGGCGATACGATCAAAGCCGATGTCGCGACCGACGACCGGGCGCGGTTGCGCGGTTCGATGTACCTGTCGCGCAACCCGCGGGGCGACGTTTATCGCATTACGCTCGATGCCACCGACGGGCAGGACCGGCTGAGCTTGGACTGGTCGCGCCGCTAAACAAGACTAAAATAGTCCGATTGTAGAAATTTCCCTTCCCCTCCCGTGTGAATGGTATTACTATTGGATCATGAAGATATTCACACCCCAATATCTCATGATTGGGTTGACGCTCGCGTTTGGCAGCACTGCGGCTCTCCCGCAGCAAGTCAACGAGCCCACCAAAACCATTAAGCGGGTTCCCATAACGGACGTCCACACAATAGACGGACAGGCGCTGTTCGGGCACTATTGTGCGGTGTGCCATGGCAAAGACCTTAAGGGAACGGGCCCAGCGGCGGATGCGCTCAAGAAAACGCCGGCGGACCTGACGCAGATCAGCCGGAAAGCCGGAGGCGCTTTTCCGGAAGTCCACGTAATGCGCATCATCAAAGGCGACGACACGGTCGGAGCTCACGGATCGCGAGACATGCCGATCTGGGGCGAATTATTTACCTCCCTGAACGGGCGGGAAACCACCGAGCTGCGCGTGAATGCACTGATGAAATACCTGGAGACGATGCAAGCGAAGTAGGGCGGATATTAATGCCGGCCTTAACAGATCGCGGTCCGGTGTCCAGAGGTGACATGGACCGCGATTTTTTTAGCGGATCGAACCCTTAATGGCGGCATCAACCGAGATGCGGTTCTCATCAAGAATCGTGCCTACGGCGCGTTCGAGAGCGGCGCGAGCTTTGACGTACGCGCTGCGGGCAGCAACTTCGGTGGAGCGCGCCTGCGCCAACAGACTTTCATATTGGATGACGAAGAAGCTGGTGGACGCGCCGACCTCAAACTTGGCTTGTTCGATCTTCAGCGACTGCTCCTGGAAGGCGCGGGCCTGAGCGGCGGCTTCGGAGGAGGCGCGTGCGCGGCGCATGGCGATCAAGGCATCTTCGACCTCGAGGCGCGCCTCATTTTCGAGCTGGCGCAGGCGGATCTGCGATTGCTTAAACTGGATTTCATCGCGCGCCAGGTCGGCATCGGCGATGCGGTTGTGGATCGGAAGAGTGAGCTGCAACCCAATTCCGTAAGTCGGGTAGCGGCGGGCGAAGATCTGGTCGAGGACGCCGCCGTAGCCGCCGGCCAAAGTGGGGTCGGCCGTGGGTTGCAGCGGATTTAGAGTGCCTGCCAGGCCATTGTTTTGCATGATACCCACCAGATCGAGCTCGGGCCTGGTGGCGTTTTGCGAACCCTGCAATCCTATTTTTGAGATGTCGATTTGCAGCCGGGCCTGTCCCAAGTCGGGGCGGGTGGCAAGAGCCTGAGTGATCAGGTCCTGAATGGGCTGAACGTTATCCTGCGCGGGAATCTCGAGCGGATCGGTCGGAATGATGTGGGCTGTGCGCACGGCCTCATCCTGGTTGCCCAGGCGCGTGAGCACGTTTTTCAAGATGGCTTCCTGCTCATCAAGCAATCCCTGGGAGTTGGCGAGGTCCTGGCGCGTCGAAAAGACCTGTGCGTTGGCGCGCGTTTCCTCGACGGGCGCAAGGGTTCCCTCTTCGACCTGGGCTTTGACATCGGAGAGAAGCTTTTCCGCGGCGGCGACGGATTCCTGCTTGACCCTGACATCTTGATAGAGGGCCACGAAATCGGTATACAGGCGGACGACGCCGTACACGGTAGCGATGAGCTGCTGCCGGAAAAGAAGGCTGCCGATTTTCTGCTCGTCACCGGCGATGCGGATAAAGCGGCGGTTGAGGCTCCTACCGAAACCACGCAGCAAGGGTTGAGTAACGTTGAGGCCGAGGCTCGAACCGGTGTACGGGTTGTACGCGGTACGTTGCGAATTCAGCGACTGGTGGTTGTTGTTGAAGTTGAGGCTGGCGAACGCACCGGTGGAAAACCCCTGCTGGATTCCCGCATTGGCCAGCAGGCCGTTGGTGATCAAAGAAGGAGTGCCGGTCACCACGCTGTTGCTCTGCGGGGTAGTTTGATGGCTCCAGTTCAGCTGGCCGACGAGGGCCGGGTCGTATATCGGAATTGCGGTTCCTGCCGATTGCGGAACGGTACCCTGGATGGAGAGGTTGGTCTGCGGAGCGGCCAGTACGCCAAGTTCGAGGCCGTTGGTCGTGACGGAGGACCCCCCGGTGACGCTGCTGCCGGCGGCCGGATTAGTCAGCACGGGGCTGAGCGGCCCACCGACGCCGGTCGGCACTTCAGCCAGCGTAAAATTCAGACCGCGCACGATGCCGCCGCCCCTGGCACGAAGCAGCTCGGCGTGGGCTGCTTCCGGCGTGAAACGCTGGAGCTCGACGTCGAGGTTGTTCTCGATGGCAAGCGCGAGCGCATCCTGGAGCGAAAGATAGAGGCTGCCGGCCCGAATTAATTCGTGGACGCGGGGAGAGTTCTGAAAGAGAAGCGGTCGCGAGCTTTGAGGAAGTCCGTTCTGGGCCGCGGCCGGGGCCACGCAGAGAAAGGCCGCCAACAGAGTACGAAGACCTGATTTTTGCATGGTGATACTTTCAATCGGAGTTCTATTTAGGACCGACGGCGCGGCGCGCTTGGATCCTGCTTGACGGGTGTGACGCGGGCGCCCTCGCGCACGGCATCGCTGGGGTTGACGGCAATCTGTTCGCCTTCCTCGAGCCCGGAAAGCACTTCGAGGCGATCGCCGAAATCCCGGCCCAGCTGGATGCGGATATAGTGAACCATCCCGTCCGCGTTTACGAGCGCGACCTGAGGCCCATCGGACCGCACGACGAGGGTGTCGCCCGGGATAAGCAACGGAGGAGTCTTGCGGAGCACCTGAAGGTCGACCTCGGTGAACATGCCGGGAAGAAGCGTGCCGTCTGGATTGGGAACTTCAACCTCGGTGAGAAGGGTGCGGCTGGCGGGGTCGAGCGCGTTGGAGGTGCGGGTAACCTTGCCCGTAAATTTGCGGTGCTGGAGCTCGTCAAATTCCAGCGTGGCGGACTGGCCGACGCGCACCGATTCGGCCTCGGCCTGCGGGACATTGATGAATGTGCGCATGCGCGCGTTCTGGGCGATGCGGAAGAGCAGCGTGTTGCCCTCGTTGATGAGGGCGCCGGTGTCGACATTGCGCACCGTAATGACCCCGGCGAATGGCGCGCGCACGGTTTGATAGCTCTTCAGCTCCGTCAGGCGCGCCAGACTTGCCTGCGCCGCACCCACGTTTCCGCGCGCGGCGGCCACTGCTTTTTCGAGCGCCTCCACGTTGGCCTTCTGGGCGGCATACCGGGCCTGGTAGACGTCGTTTTCCTGTTTGGAAACCGCTCCGCGGCTGACGAGGTTGCCCCAGCGTTCGGCGCTGATCCGCGCCAGATTCTCGCTGCTGCGGCCTTGCTGGAGCGCCGCCTCGGCCTGCTCCACGCTGCTCTGGGCCTGAGCGAGCACGGCCTGACCCTGCTTGATTTGTTGATCGAGCTCGGGGGCTTCAATCTCGGCAAGCACCTGATCCGGTTTTACGCGATCGCCGATGTCGACATATCGTTTGCGAAGATAGCCGCTGGCGCGGGCAAGCACCGGGGCTTCGGCGGCCGGCTGAATGTTACCAGGTAGGACCAGTTCGGTGCGGAGCGGCGCCCGAGCAACGGATGTGACGGTGGCGAGAGGCAGGCTCTCGACTTCGGATTTGACCTCGGCGGCCAGCACCTGCTGGCGGCGCTGTCTCGGCAGATAGCCCGAAAGAAAGGCGATCCCGATGAAGGCAAGTAACAAGAATCCCAGCGAACACAACAGGGTCCGCGAAGGCGCGGATTTCGGCGGAGAGGCACTGACGGCTGGCTGCTGCCGGCCGAGGAGACGCTTGAGTTGCTCGATTTCGGCGCGCAGCTGCTGCTCGGTGGGGCTCACCTCGTTCATTGCCGATCCTCGGGAAATATCATGTCGTGTTGAAGGTACTTTCTCTTTCCTGTCTTCCGCTGACAAACGGGCCTGAGACCGTTGAAGGCTAAGTGACTCTATGATAACGGACGGCGATGAGAACCGTCGAGGCGCGCCGGGGGCAGGCGCGAATAGCTCTTTTGAGCCAGGCCGTGCTACGACAGGTGCACAATACCGCGCTGAATAGCGGCGGTCGCGGCCTGGGTGCGGTCCTGCACTCCGAGTTTGCTCAGGATGTTCTTGACGTGGTTCTTCACCGTGTGTTCGGCGATGTTGAGCGAATAAGCGATCTGCTTGTTGGCGAGGCCGCGCACGATCAGCTCGAGAACCTGCACTTCACGCGCGCTGAGATCGGGACGCGGCATCTGGGCTGCGAGCGCGGCGGCCACGCCGGATGGGAGATAGGTCTGCCCGGAATGAACGGCGCGGATGGCTTTCAGCAGCTCGTCGTGCAGGACATCCTTGGTTAAATACGATTGAACGCCAGCGGCAAGAGCGCGGCGGATGTCTTCGTCGCCGCCATAAGTCGTGAGCGCGATCATGCGCGCATGAGGGAATTCGGCGCGGATGGCGGTGGCGGCTTCGACGCCCGACATGATCGGCATGCGCATGTCGAGAAGCGCGACGTCGGGAATATGCTTGCGATAGAGCTCGACTGCCTGCTGGCCGTTGGAAGCTTCGGCGACCACGGTCATGTCGGGCTGCATGTTGACGATGGTGCTCACGCCGACGCGCGCCACCAGGTGATCTTCAGCAACGAGAATTCGAATTGGATGACTCACGGGAGTGGGACTGTGACCTCAACTTGCGTGCCTTCCCCGGGATGACTAGCCAGGTGCAGTTCGCCACCCAGCCGTTCGGCGCGTTCGCGCATGCCGATCAGACCGAAATGGCCGCCGAGAGAAGAAAAGACGTCCTGGTGCTCGAAGCCCCGGCCATTGTCGACGATGCGAAGATCGAGTTTGCGGGACTCGGTCTGCAGTTTAACCCAGATCTGACTGGCTCCGGCGTGCTTAAGAGAATTCGTGACCGCTTCCTGCGCAATACGGAGCAGGTGCTGCTCATACTCCTGGGGCAGCCCGTTCTGGGCGCCGGAGACATCGACATGCACTTGGACGCCGGAGCCGGCGGTCCAGATCTGCGCTCCCGAATGCAAAGCCGCGGCGAGATCCTGGCCTTCGAGCACCGACGCGCGCAAGTCCATCACGGAGCGCCGCGCCTCGGTGATGCTGTGGCGGGCCATCTTGCGCGCGAGCTCCAGGTACTGGCGGGCTTTGCTGTGCTCTTGCGGCATAGCCAGAGCGACGGCGTCCAGCTGCGAGCTGATGCCGACGAAGCCTTGCGCCAGCGTGTCATGAATTTCGCGGGCCATGCGGGCGCGTTCCTCCAGCACGAGAGCGAACCGCGACGCGAGCTGGCGCAGGCGCAGCTGGTACAAACCCCAACCGGCGGCGATCAGGGTCAGCGCAGATAACAAACGAAACCAGGCGGTCTCGTAAAACTGGGGCAGCACTTCGAATTCGTAGGAGCGCTCGCTGGCCGGGCCCCCGGGCAATTCGGCGCGGACGCGAAATTTATATTTTCCGTGGGCGAGGGTATTGTAGTTGATGAGGCGGCGGTTCCCTGCCCTCACCCAGTCTTTATCGAGACCCTCGAGTTTATGCGAGTAGCGGACGCGCTCGGGAGCTCCCAGATGGATGGCGGTATAGCGGATTTGAATTCTCTGGCTGCCGGCAGGGAGTCTGGGTGTTTTAGAGAAATCCACGGATTTGCCGTCGGCAGTCATGTCCACCATGTGCAATTCCGGAGGGGGGCCGCTGGCCTGGGTGCGGGCGTGGGGATCGATTACCGCAAGCCCCTGGCTAGTGGGAAACCAGAGGCGCCCGTCGGTGGTGCGGCGGCCACCGCCGGGGATGGGGTACCCTGGGGCGGATTGCGCGCTGCGCAAGCCGTCTTCCACGCCGTAATTGGTGGGTTCCAGCTCGCGGATTTTGTGCGCGTCGAAATCGTGCAGTTGCTTTTTCGAAATGCGGCAAATCCCGCGCGTTGTGCTCAACCAAAGCGATTCGCCATCATCGGCCACGTCGGAGATATTGTCGCTCAAAAGGCCGTCCTTGGCCGTGAAATGAGTGAACTGATTATTGCGAAACGCGTTTAGACCGCCACCGAAAGTACCGATCCACAAGGTGCCATCGGGGTCTTCGCGCACGGCGCGGATCTGATCGCTGGACAGGCCGTTCGCCTCCGTGTAATGGACCTTGTCGTCTCCGCGTACGCGCCAGAGACCTCGTCCATAGGTGCCGGCCCAGAGTACGCCATTGCGGCCTTCGGCCAGCGAGACGACGGCATCATTCAGCACCGGCCCACCTGGGACGACAATGCGAATATGCTTATCGGATAACTGAGCCAGACCGCCGTTGAGCGCCAGCCAGAGCCGGCCGGCGGAGTCTTCGAGGGAATCGAAAACCAGTTCGCGATTGAGCTCGTCGGGCGGCACATAGGTGCTCAAATGCTTGTCGTGCATGCGCACGAAACCGCCGCGTGTGCCGAGCAACAAGTCGCCATCACGGCTTTCGCGAATGGAGAAGATTTCGTTGTTGGGCAAGCCGTTCCAGGTAGTGAACAACTGATAGTGTTCCGGCGCAAACAACAGCAGACCGCTATCGTGATAGCCGATCCAGATGCGTCCGCTGTGATCTTGGAAAACGGTGTTGGGGTCATCACTGGGCAACCCCTCGCTCTTGCCGTAGACGGTGAAGACGTCGTCGCGCAAGCGGGTCAGCCCATTATTGGCGCCGACCCAAAGATTGCCTTCCCGGTCTTCAAACAGCGAGCGCACCTGGTCGCGATCCTGCCCGCCGGGGCCGCTCATCGTAACAAAACGATTATTCCGGAGCCGCGCCAGGCCCGAATTGGTGCCAACCCAGACGTTGCCATCGCGGTCCACTTGCAACGCGCGGACGAAAATGTCGGGTAGGCCGTCACGGGTATCGTATTTGCGGATCTTTCCGTCGGGCGAGCGGAGTATCAGGCCCTGGCTGCTGCCGATCCACAGATTCCCGTGACTATCGCGGGAGATTCTCGTCACATTACCGGAGTTCAGAGCATCGGCGCTCACCACCGGAACGAATCGGGAGCCGGCACGTTCGACAACTCCGCCGAAACCGCCAACCCAAAGATTGTGCTGCCGGTCTTCACTGACACGCTGCACCGTAGTGGTGGGAATGTCCTTGCCGGCGCGGAGGACCGTAAAGCGGCTGCCCGCGAAGCGGGCCAGGTCCACGCCGGCAACAGCCCAGAGGACGCCGGAGTGATCGACGGCCAGATCGGCGATGGAATCGTCAGGCAATCCGTCATTGGTGTCGTAAATGTAGAACTGTTTGTTGGCGTAGTGGGCAAGGCCGTTGGTGGTGCCGATCCATAGCGAGCCGTCGGCTCCGGCCGCCAGCGCCGATATTGAATTAGAGGGGAGGTTGTTGTGGTCCTTGTCGAAAACGACGAAATCGTAACCATCGAAGCGAGCCAAGCCCTCGTCGGTTCCGAGCCACAGGTAACCGTCGGTGGTCTGCGCGATGGCGCGGATCGTATCCTGCGGCAGGCCCTGCTCCTGGGTCCAGACCTTTTGCGCGTACTGCGTCAAGGCTTTACGGGGATCCAGGGGAAAGGCGCGCGGAAGAAACCAGAAGGCGAGGGCCAAGCTTACAAAACCGCGCGCGATTCTGCGAGCCATAGCTTCTTTCAGTATAAAAGCTGATGGCCCGGATGTGGTGGGAACGACTCCGCGGGAGCTACGGCCCGGCGCGTCGTTTAGAAAACGTATTTCAGCGCGAACTGCATAATTCGCGGGTCGTTGGTCGATTGCGTAATGGCGCCCAAGCCGGCCGTGTTTGAAGGAACAATCTGCCCGAAATTTGGCGCGGTCAGGTTCGTTACGGGATTGTATACGTTAACCCAATTTAGAAGATTGAACGCTTCGCCGCGTGCTTCGATGGTCTGGCGTTCGCGGATGCGGAAGACGCGGAACAAGGCCGTGTTTATAACGAAAGCTCCGGGACCGCGGATGGCGCCATTTCCCATATTGCCGTAGGTGCCCGGGGCCGGCTGCCCGAAGGCTTTGGGGTTCAACCAACCGTTCGGCCCTTTATTGGTCAGGTAGACGTCCGGTAAAAGCTGATTGGGACGCTGAATAGTGCCGTTGCCGTTCAAGGCCTGGTCAAGCACTGTACTGACGTTGATCGGCGGCCCGCTTTGCGCGATACCGGAAACGGCGAGCTTCCAATCACCGGCAACGATCTGCAATGCGCGGCTCGAGTACTTCGGCGAAGTCACCACTAGCGTCTGGTTGAAGACCTTGCGCACGTCCGAACTCGGGCACGGCCCGCGATCCGCTGTGCGGTTGTTGTAGCGCGTCTCGGAATATAAGGAGAGGCCGAGCGCCGGAGTGTAATAGTCGGATACGCATTGCGACCAGGTGAAGTTCGTGCTCGATGTGAAGTTGTGGCCGAAACGATGCTGCGCGGAAAGCACCAGGCCGTCGTAGTACCCGGTCCCGCCTTCGTCCAGCACCTCGGTTTCGCCATAATAAGTGCCCCAGGCGGGATTGACGAAATTCAGCCGCCGCCGGGCCGCGGTGTTGGCGGTAGTCGAGCAGACGGTATAGGAAACTCCGTTGAGCGTACAAGAACCGAGCCCCAAGAACTGCGACTGGTTGACCGGGTTATTCAGCCACAGATGACGCGTGGAGTTGCCCACGTAACTGGCCGAGGCCAGCCAGTTTCCGATTTGTTTCTGAATGCTGAAGTTATACTGCTGGATGTAAGTCGGCTTGATGTCGAGCGGATAGCCATACGTGAGTTGGAGATTACCTTGCAGGAAATGGAATTGTTGAGCGGGCGGCAAAGGGAATGGGTTTCCTGCCGGCGAACTGGCCCAGGGATTGGCAAGCGAGGGCGGATTGGGTACGGTCAGGCTGGCGCCCCATGGCGGCGAGAATCCGAATTGATCGAAGGCGAAATTCGGAAGATCGTAAAAGATGCCGTAGCCGGCGCGGATCGACATCGTGCCATCACCGCGCGGATCGAAAACAATGCCCACGCGCGGCGAAAAATTCACCATCTTGTTGGGGCTGTACTTGTTTTGCGGAAGGCTCGACTCGCCCCCGAAGACCATGCCGGCCGGCGCGTTCGGAAATGCTTTGCTCACCACGTTGTTGACAAAGTTATCGAGGGAAAACGTCAGCACCTCGCCATAGGGGTTGGTATGTCCGAAGAAAGGATCCCACCGCAGACCCGCATTGAGAGTGACACGGCGGCTGAATTTCCAGGCATCCTGCACGTAGACTCCGAAGACGTTCTGGTGCTGATCGGAATATGACGGCCCGGCCTGATTGAAGCTACTTGCCATCCCGAGCAGGTAATCAATGTTCGAGATGCCGGTAAATTGGCCGTTAAACGTGAATCCGCCCGCCGAGTTCAGATAATTAATGGCAGTCGCTTTCAGGTTGATGAGCAGCATGCCCAATGAGATCTGGTGCGCCCCATGCGTCAGGGATATGTCTTCGGAAACCTGCCAACTGGTATAGGGCTGGAAGGAGGGAGTGGTGGCGATGGTGAATCCGGCGGTGGTTGACCATCCCCCGAGGTACTTTCCAAACTGCGAAACAGGCAACTGGGTCACGTTGGTCACGCCCAAGTCGGGCAGGTTGAAATATTTGTTGTAGACGGTGGTGTTGGAGCTGCGATTGGCCATCAAGTGGAAACTGCTGACCATGGTCGGGCGAATCAGATAGCTGTCCCCGAGCGTGGCGTTGAACACGTTGTTGGAGGCGCCGCCAATGGCCTGGACCAGAACGTTTTGCGCGGGATCGCCCGCGGGGCTTTCATAATGCTGCACAAAGTAGCGGCCAAACAGCGAGTGCTTTGAGGACATCTGATAATCGCCACGCGCGACGCCCTGGTTTTCCGTAAAACTTGCGGGAGGAGCATAGGTGATTCTGCCGCACGGATCTGAGGTTTGCGGGAGATACTTTTCCAGGTTCAGAGAGATCGGGTTGAAGGCGGCGGGAGCAATGCGGTTGTTGACAAAGCCGAGTGAGGCGGGAAGTGTTAGCGGAGCCGGGCGGCACGCCGTGGAAGTAACAGTGGAGAAATCGCCCGCCAGCATCTGTGCATTGGGGACAAAAGCGACGTTCGCCACGGGACTCGACTTCACGATGTTGTCCTGATAGCCGAGGAACAAAAACAGTTTGTCCTTGCGGATGGGGCCGCCGATGGTGCCGCCGAACTGGTTCCGTTTCAGACTGTCGCGGACCGGTTGAAAGCTGTTGCGAGCGTTGAAGAGATAATTGCGGACGAATTCGAACGCGTCACCATGAAATTCGTTGGTGCCGGACTTGGTGACCGCGTTGACGGCTCCGGCCGAGTGATATCCGTACTGAGCCGGCAGGGCGCTGGTCTCGACCTTAAATTCCTGCAGCGCATCCGGAAACGGCATCGGCAGATTCTGGTTGCTCAGCGGGTCGTTGTGCGTGCCGCCATCGAGCAAATACGTGACCGTGCCTCCGCCGCCGCCCGCCAAAGATGCGGAGATCGAAGAAGCCGAAGAGGCACGGAAGGCGCGGCCCGGTGTCACACCGCCGGCAAGGTAAATCAGATCCGTGACGTTGCGGCCGTTCAATGGCAGATCGACCACACGCTGCTGATCGACCACCTGCCCGATGCTGGTGTTCTGGGTTTCCACCATGGCCGCGTTGGCTTCCACTTCGACCTGTTCACTGACGGCTCCGACTTTGAGTGTGGTGTCGATGGTCGGGTTACTGTTCACCTGCAGGATGATGCCGGTTTGGGTGTATTTGGCGAATCCTTCTTTCGTCACCTCGAGGCGGTACGGACCGACAGGAAGATTGGGGAACACGTAGCCGCCGTCCTGCCCGCTGATCACGCTGCGGGCGGCTCCGGTTGCGGTCTCGGTGACGCGCACTTCCGCTCCCGCCACCGGCAGGCCGCTGGCATCTTGAACAGTCCCGCGGATCTGCGATGTGGAAATCGCCTGCCCCCACATCAACTCAAGGGCCAAGCCCACGATGACTATCAGACGCCATACAGCGATGCCTGTCGAATTCACGGCCTACCTCCTCCGCGTTCAATGCCGCGGAAATTGAGCGATAAGTATATCCGCAGCAGCTGCCGTGTTCAAGCCGAGCGGCAGCTGCCGGCCGCCGCTCGGTTGCACTAAGAGCGAAGGGCTTATAATATCCAGGTTGACTCGTCCACGTTGTCTGATTGAAGGGATACAGCTACATCTATGAGGCTCAGAATATTTGCAGCCACAATAGCCGCCGCCGTAGTGCTCGGCTCCGGGTTAGCCGTCGCGCAGCCCGCATCGCAAGAAAAGCCCCTGATGGCAGATCAGATCTTCAAAAACATCCAGGCGCTCAAGGGCCTGTCCGTCGACGACTTTATGGAAACGATGGGCATCATGACCGCCGCCCTTCAGTTCGACTGCTCAGATTGCCACGCCAATGCGGGGACCGACCGCGTCGATTGGGCCGCCGATACGCCGCGCAAGCGTACCGCGCGGCGCATGGTGCAGATGGTTCAGAAGATCAATACAGAGAACTTCGCCGGCCGGCAGATGGTGACCTGCTGGACTTGCCACCGCAACCGCGATCGCCCGCTCACCACGCCGACGATGGAAGCCATCTACAGCATGCCTTCGCTGGAATCCGACGATGTGCTTACAACACCGCCGGGATCGCCAACTCCGCAATCGATTCTCGATAAGTACATCGCGGCATCGGGCGGCGCCCAGAAACTCGCGGGGCTGACGAGCTTCGTCGCCACCGGAACGAGCGTCGGATTCGGCGGTTTTGGCGGCGGCGGCGCCGTCGAAATCGATGCCAAAGCGCCCGATAAGCGCGCCACCATCGTGATCTTCAAAGCAGAGACGGGCCGCGGCGATCAGATTCGGACGTATGACGGCAAGACCGGCTGGGTCCGGACACCGCTGAACGTGGTGGGCGAGTATCAGTTAGCCGGCAGCGATCTCGACGGCTACCGCTTCGACGCGCAGTTGTCGTTCCCCGGACAGATTAAACAAATTCTCACGAATTTGAGGACCGGGCCGCCGACATCGATTATGGATCTTCCCGGGCCTTCCAGCCAGACTTCATTGCAGGAGGACTCGACCCTGCAGAATCACAGTGTAGACGTGGTGCAAGGGACGGGGTCACGCGGTTTGCTGGTGACGTTGTATTTCGACAAGGATACGCACCTGCTGTTGCGGGAGATCCGCTATGGCGCGGGGCCGATCGGCCGGGTTCCCACGCAGATCGACTACGGCAACTATAAAGATGTGAACGGGCTTAAGCTGCCGTTCCGTATCACTTACGCGTGGCTGGACGGCCGCGACGCGATAGAGCTCGACAGTTACAAGCTGAACGTCCCGATTGACGAGAAAAAGTTCGGCAGACCGGCGCCGATGAAGAAGTAACGCGGGCACGAGCAGGCCGGTATCCTGCTCCACGGCATGGCTCTCAGCTACGTTTCGGGGACCAGCAGCGTCCCACTCATCGGCGAAACGATCGGAGTACATTTTGATGGCGCGGCGGCGCGATGGGGTGAATTGGAAGCGCTCGTCGTCCGGCACCAACGGATTCGCTGGACCTACACCGAGCTTAAGGAGCGGGTCGATGCCATCGCCGCGGGGCTGATCGCGCTCGGCTTAATGCCGGGAGACCGCGTCGGCATCTGGTCGCCAAATAATGCCGAGTGGGTGCTCACCCAGTTCGCCACGGCCAAGGCCGGCCTCATTCTGGTCAACATTAATCCCGCGTACCGGCTGATCGAGCTGGAACACGCACTGCACCGGGCGCGCTGCTCTGTGCTGATTACGGCCGCCCGGTTCAAAAACAGCGACTACCTCGGGATGATCCGCATGCTCATCGGCGAAGGCCGGGCGCCCTATTTGCGCACCGTCATTCACCTTGACGTGCAGCCCCACTCCGACATGATGGCGTTCTCGGAACTGAGCCGCCTGGGCGGGCCCGCCGAGCGGTCGCGGCTCGAAGAATTGGCGCGCAGCCTCCAGTTTGACGATCCGATCAACATCCAGTTCACCAGCGGCACTACCGGTCTGCCGAAAGGCGCGACCCTCACACATCACAACATCCTGAACAACGGGTTCTTTTCGGGAGAAGCGATGGCGCTGCGGCCCGGCGATCGGCTCTGCATTCCGGTGCCGCTCTACCACTGCTTTGGCATGGTGCTCTCGAACCTGGCGGCGCTCACGCACGGCGCGACGATGGTCTTTCCGAGCGAAGCATTCACGCCATTGGCGGTGCTCGAAACCGTCGCAGCGGAACGCTGCACGGCCCTGCATGGCGTCCCTACCATGTTCATTGCGGAGATGGAGCATCCGGAGTTCTTGCGTTTCGATTTAAGCTCGCTACGAACCGGCATCATGGCCGGCGCGCCGTGCCCGATTGAAGTCATGCGGCGCGCGATCAGCCATATGCACCTGAGCGAAATCACGATCGCCTACGGGATGACCGAAACGAGCCCGGTGAGCTTTCAGACCGCGGTCGCCGATCCGCTGGAGCGGCGCGTGTCAACAGTGGGCCGGATTCACCCGCACCAGGAAGTGAAAATCGTCGATGCCGCCGGGCGGGTAGTGCCGCGTGGCACGCCAGGCGAACTGCTCACTCGCGGCTATTCCGTGATGCTCGGATATTGGGACGACCCGGAGCAGACCGCGAAATCCATCGATGCGGCCGGCTGGATGCACACCGGCGATCTCGCGACCATCGACGAAGAGGGCTACTGCAACATCGTGGGCCGGCTCAAGGACATGGTGATCCGCGGCGGCGAGAATATTTATCCGCGCGAACTCGAGGAGTTCCTATTCCGGCATCCGAAAGTGGAGGCAGCCCAGGTGTTTGGCGTTCCCGATCGAAAGTTCGGCGAGGAACTGTGCGCGTGGATCAAGGTTCGGGCCGGTGAGACCCTCACCGAGGCGGAAGTCCGTACATTTTGCGACGGCCAGATCGCTCGATTCAAGATTCCGCGTTACATTCGTTTCGTCGACGATTTCCCGATGACCGTGACCGGCAAGGTGCAAAAATTCGCCATGCGCGAGCGTATGATGAAAGAACTCGGAGCTACGGAGCAACCGACCGCGTAGGAGGGATCTCATGAAGTTTTTCGTTTGTGCCGTTTTGGCAAGTTTGCCTGTTTTTGCCGCGACCACGTGCGAAAGTCTGTCGAGCGTGAAGGCCGCCAACACCACCATTACGGCGGCTCAGACCGTGCCTGCGGGCGGATTCGTTCCCGCGGGAGGTCCCATCGACGGGCGCCCGGGCTTCGATTACAAAAAACTGCCGGCGTTCTGCCGGGTCCAGGGCGTGATCGCGCCCTCGGGCGATTCGCATATCGAATTCGAGGTATGGCTGCCGATGTCAGGTTGGAACGGCCGATACGAAGGCCTCGGCAACGGAGGCTTCGCCGGCGCGATCGATTACAGCGGACTGGCGGACGCGGTGGCCAACGGCTACGCCGCCTCCGGCACCGATACCGGGCACAAGGGAAACGCGCTGAACGCGACCTGGGCGCTGGGCCATCCGGAAAAGATCACCGATTTCGGATACCGCGCGATTCACGACACCGCCGAAGATGCCAAAGCAATTATCGCCGCGTTCTACGGCAGTCGCGCGCGGCACTCGTATTTCAGCTCCTGCTCCAACGGCGGACGCGAAGCGTTGATGGAAGCGCAGCGCTTCCCCCAGGATTACGACGGTATCCTCGCCGGCGCACCCGCCAATTATTGGACGCATCTGCTGTCGACGGCGGCATCTGAAGACGTGTTCCTCAATGATCCGGTGAGCCGCATCGCCCCGGTCAAACTGCCGGCGATTCAAGCGGCGGCCCTGGCCGCCTGCGATGCGCAGGATGGCGTCAAGGACGGCGTGCTGAACGACCCGTCAAGCTGCCACTTTGATCCCTCCGAGCTTCTGTGTAAAGGGGCGGAGTCCGATAGTTGCCTGACCGCGCCGCAAGTGGCGAGCCTGCAAAAGCTCTATCAAGGCGCGCACGATTCCAGCGGGAGGCTCGTCTTCCCCGGACACATGCCGGGCGCAGAAGCGGCCCCGGGCAGCTGGGCGCTCTGGATTACCGGTCAGAAACCGGCTAGCAGCCTCGAGTACGGGTTCGGAACCGGCTTTTTTGCCGACATGGTCTTCGACAATGCCTCATGGGATTACCGCAGCTTTCAGCTGGATCACGACCTGAAGCTGGCCGACGATAAACTGGCCCGCACGCTGAACTCGACCGATCCCGATCTGAAGCGCTTCAAAGATCGCGGCGGCAAGCTCATCATCTATCACGGCTGGAACGATCCGGCGATTTCGCCGCTCAATTCGATCGATTACCTGCACAGCGTACAGGCAAAGATGGGCGCGAAGCAGACCGAGTCATTCGTGCGCCTGTACCTGGTCCCCGGGATGCTACATTGCGGCGGCGGTCCGGGAACCGACAGTTTCGGCGAAAACCAGGTGGATGCTTCGGATCCGCAACACAGCGTCAGTAAAGCGCTCGAAAGCTGGGTGGAGGACCATCAAGCGCCGGATCAAATCGTCGCGACCCGGTTCAAGACGGATGGCAATCCGGCCAGCGGAGTGCTCCGCACGCGGCCGCTTTGCCCGTATCCGCAGGTGTCGAAGTATAAGGGGTCGGGAGACACCGATGACGCCGCCAGTTTTCAGTGCGCCATGCCCTAGAAGCGTGCCATCATAACAATTGAAACCGACCCATGACCAAGATTCAGATGCAGTTCCGGTTGAGCAGACCGATGGATGAAGCGCTTTTGGTGCGGATTGCCGATGTGCACGCGATTTACGGTATCCAGCACGTAATCGTGGCGCCCTCGCTCGACCGGCTGACCGTCGAATACGATGCCTCGCGCCTGCGGCCCGCCGAGGTCGAGGCAGCGCTCGAAAGAGCCGGCATTCCGCTGCAAGCCACGCCCGCTTAGTGGCGCCGCCAACATATTGACTCCAAAGGGCTAGGCAAAGATTTTCACGCCGTGGTGTAACATTTCAGGCAGTAACCTTCGCCCAAACACAGACCGTGAATTTTTCGGAAGGATTTATCAAGCGCCCGATCGCCACCAGCCTGCTCATGCTGGGGATCGCGATGTTTGGCGTCATCGCGTATCGCGCGTTGCCCGTGAGCGATCTGCCGCAGGTCGACTATCCCACGATTAACGTGCAGGCAAACCTGCCGGGAGCCAGCCCGCAGACCATGGCTTCGTCGGTGGCCACGGTTCTCGAGCGCCAGTTCACGACCATTGCCGGTTTGGACTCGATGATTTCCCAAAGCACCATGGGAAATTCGCAAATCACTCTCACCTTTGATCTGAGCCGCGATATCGACGGCGCCGCCGTGGACGTAGAAACCGCCATCGCCGCCGCCATGCCGCTGCTGCCGCCGGGAATGCCGACTCCGCCCTCGTTCAATAAACAGAACCCGGCGGACGAGCCCATCATTCAGCTGGCGATGTACTCGCCCACGATGCGGCTATCCGATATTGACGAATACGCCGAGACCATGGTCGCGACGCGCATCTCGATGGTGCCCGGCGTGGCCAAGGTGAACATCTGGGGTTCGGCCAAATACGCGGTCCGCGTGCAGATGGACCCTAATGCGCTGGCCACCCGGCAGCTTGGTCTCAACGAGATCGATAACGCCATCAATAACTGGAACGCGAATCTTCCCACCGGAACGTTATTCGGGCCGCATACGGCGTTCAATGTGGTGGCGAACGGGCAACTGCGCCACGCCGCCGAATACGGACCCATTATCGTTGCGTACCGCAATGGCCACGCGGTGCGGTTGAACGAGGTGGCGCACGTCATCGACAGTGTCCAAGACGATAAGCAGACCGCCAAAATGTACGGCCGCGAATTCGGCCGGGAAGGCGCAAACGTCGTCCAGCTACAGGTGACGCGGCAGCCAGGCAGCAACACGATCGAGGTGATCGACCGAATCCGCGCCTTGCTGCCCTATTTCAATTCGCAGATTCCGCCGGCGGCGAAATTAGTAATTCGCGGCGACCGCGGCAAGAACATCCGCGAAGCATTCAACGACATTCAGTTCACCATGGCAGCGACACTCGGGCTCGTCATCATGGTGATTTTCGTTTTCCTGCGCAACTTGTCAGCTACCATGATTCCCGCCATGGCGCTGCCCTTCTCGATCATGGGTACGTTTTCGGTGATGTACCTGCTGAATTTCAGCATGAACAACATTTCGATGATGGCGTTGATCCTGTCGATCGGGTTCGTGGTCGACGACGCCATCGTCATGCTGGAGAACATCGTTCGGCACATCGAAAAAGGCGAAAAGCCGAAGGTCGCGGCCTTGCTCGGATCCAGGGAAATCGGATTCACCATCGTTTCGATGACTCTGTCGCTGGCGGCGGTCTTCATTCCGATCCTGTTCATGTCCGGGATTCTCGGCCGGCTGTTCCGCGAATTCGCCGTCACTATCTGCGCGGCGATTCTGATTTCGGGATTGGTGTCGATCAGCTTGACCCCCATGCTCTGCAGCCGCTTCTTGCGCGAAGCCCGGCCCGAAAAACACGGAGCCTTATACCGCTGGATCGAGAACGCGTTCAACGCCACGCGCAATTCTTACGCACGGACGCTAGCTTGGACGCTGGCGCATCGGCCGGTCATGCTGGTGATGTTTCTGGCGGTGGTTGGCGCCACGGCGTATCTTTATGTAGTCGTTCCCAAAGGCTT
This sequence comes from Bryobacteraceae bacterium, assembly GCA_035295805.1. Lineage (GTDB taxonomy): Bacteria > Acidobacteriota > Terriglobia > Bryobacterales > Bryobacteraceae > PSRJ01. Next base: position 18,761 of record DATGII010000030.1, read on the forward strand.
CATCCCCAACACCGACAACGATCAGTTCAATATCAGGCTCACCGCCGCCCAGGGGACTTCGTTCTACGAAATGGTTCGATTCGGAAACCGGGTGGCGAACGCGGTGATTCAGGATCCGGACGTCGACGCCTTCTTCATGAACACGGGCGGCAGCGGCTGGCAGGGAGCGAACGGCGGCAACCTGAACGTAATGTTGAAACCGCGGCGGCAACGCGTGGCCACGGTGGATCAGATCGTCAACCGGATTCGCCCGCGCATTGCGAACATCCCGGGTCTGCGGGTCACACTGCAAGTGCCGCAAGCGATTCGCGTCGGCGGGCGCAATTCCAACGCCAGCTACGACTACACGTTGTATGGGCCCGATACCGAGGAGTTGTACCGCCAGGCCCCGAAGCTCGAAGAGGCGATGCGCCGGCTGCCCGGTCTGGTCGATGTCATCAGCGATCTGCAAATCCGCAATCCGCAGATCAAGATCACGATTGACCGCGACCGTGCTGCGGCCCTCAACGTGGACTGGAATAATATTGCGACCTCGCTGTACGACGCCTTCGGCCCGCAGCTGGTCTCGACGATTTACGGCACCAACAATCAATACCGTGTGCTGCTGGAACTGCTGCCGAGCTATCAACGCCAGGAAGACTCGCTCAAGCTCCTTTACCTGAAATCGACCACCGGCCAGCTGGTGCCGCTCGACGCGATCGCTAAGTTGACTTGGAACGCCGGCCCTAACAGCATCCCGCACTCCGGCCAATTGCCCTCGGTTACCATCTCCTTCGGGCTGCGTCCGGGCGTCTCGCTCGGCCAGGCGACGGATGAAATCGAGCAGACCGCGCGCGACATTCTGCCCGCCACTATCACGGGCACGTTCCAGGGCTCGGCCAAACTGTTCCAGGATTCCATGAAGAACATGGGTATGTTGCTCATCATCGCGATCCTGGTGGTCTACATCGTGCTGGGCGTGCTCTATGAAAGCTACATCCATCCGCTGACGATTCTTTCGGGTCTGCCGTCGGCGGGCTTCGGCGCTCTGCTCACGCTGCTGCTGTTCAAGATCGAGCTGAGCATTTATAGTTTCGTCGGCTTGATCATGTTGATCGGTATCGTGAAGAAGAACGCCATCATGCAGATCGACTTCGCGTTGGAGGCCGAGCGCGCCGGCAAGTCTCCGCTCGAAGCCGTATACGAAGGCTGCCTGATCCGTTTCCGCCCGATCATGATGACGACCATGGCGGCGCTGCTCGGCGGCATCCCCATCGCGCTCGGCTACGGTTCCGGCGGTGAGGCGCGCCGCCCGCTTGGTATGGCGGTTGTCGGCGGCCTGGCATTTTCGCAGTTAATGACGCTCTATCTGACGCCGGTGGTCTACACCTACATGGCTGGGTTCCTGGAAAAATGGCGTGCGGCCCGCAAGAAACCACGCGTCGCACTCGAACCCGCGATGCAATCCGGCGATTAAGGGTCCCGTCTACTGCTTCACAAAAAACGAGAGCGCCAGCGCGAACCCGATCGCGATGACGATGCGTCGAACTGTCTGCCGGCCCAGGCGCCGCGCCAGCCCCGTCCCTCCGTAGCCGCCGATGATCGTGCCTGCCGCCATTACCAGCACGTCCGGCCAGTAGACCATCCCGTGCGCCACGAAATAGACAATCGCGACGCCGTTCGTCGCACCGCCCAGCAACACGCGTAGGGCGTTCATCTGGTGCATGTCGGTGAGTCCCATAATGCCAAGCGCGGCCAGCATGAAGATGCCGATCCCCGCGCCGAAATACCCGCCGTATACCGCCACGAAAAATTGGAACGCCATCACCGCGCCGAACCACCTTCTGGATGCGTGCGCCGTCGCGTCGGGCGATTTCATCCAACGCTGCACCGGGGCCTGGACCATGAAGAGCACCGTAGCAAACAGCAGCAGATACGGAACCAGCCGGTCAAACAGCGCCGGCGGCGTGAAGCGGAGCAGCCAAGCCCCGGCCAGGCCGCCGATCACGCTCGGAACCAGCAGCCAGAACAACCACGGCGTCACGGTGCGCAACTCGCGCCGGTAGCCCCACGCGCTGCCAGCCACACCGGGCCAGATCGCCACGGTGCTGGTCGCGTTCGCTGTCACCGAGTTGAGGCCGAGCCAGATCAGCGTGGGAAAGGTGAGCAGGGTGCCGCCGCCCGCCACCGAATTCACCAGTCCGGCGAGCACGGCTACGCCAAATGCGACGGCGGCATGGAGAAGATCGAGCGCGGGCACGGATGCGTATTTGGCGTGAGATTACCAGCTTACACCGGCAGCCGCACACCGTATAATTAATCATCAAACAGGAGGGTCGCCCGATGGCTACACCCGGTTGGCAAATTAGTGGGCAATATTACGAGACTTGTAGCTGCGACTATGTCTGTCCGTGCGTACCGGGGCAATTAGCGGTTAAACCATCCAAGGATTCGTGTACGTTCGCGATGGCGTTTCAAATTGAGCGCGGGCACTACGGAAACGTAAGGCTGGATGGACTCGGCTTCATCATCCTCGGACTGACGCCGGAAGAGATGGGGAAAGGCAATTGGTCGGTCGGATTGGTGGCCGACGAGCGAGCCAGCCCCGAGCAGCGCGATGCGCTCGCTGCGATTGGCAGTGGCTCCGCCGGCGGACCGATCGCCGGACTTTCGCAACTCGTCGGCAAGTTCCTGGGGATGGAAACGGCGCCGATTCGGTTTGATCGCGAGGGAATGAAATGGTCGGTGCAAGCGTCCAAGCTTGTGGATATGGCGGCGGAGGGCGCCAAGGGAATCAACGCGGCTTCCGGTGAGCCGCTGTACCTTGAGAATACAGGCCATCCCGCGGCGGATCGGTTCGCGCTCGCCCGTGCATCCCGAAGCCACGTGCACGCACTCGGCCTGGCATGGGATGACGTGAGCGGGAAAAACAACGGACAGTACGCTCCGTTCTCCTGGAAAAGTGCTTAGCACGGTCGCCGCCGCCGCGCTCCCGCGCCGCGATCGCGTTCTTATTTCGGCGTGCATCGCGCTGATGACGGTCCTGGCGTGGGCCTATTTGGTCCGGCTGAACCGACAGATGGCCTCCGCCGTGGAATACGACAAGGCGATGGCGGCCATGGGAATGACCATGCACGGGCCGTGGACCGCTGCCGACGCGTTCTTCATGTTCGCCATGTGGGCCGTAATGATGGTCGGAATGATGGCGGTTTCGGCTGCTCCAGTCTTCCTGCTGTTCGCCGCCACGCAGGCCGGCCGCGGGCAGCGTGGCGTCTCTCCGCCGGTGATTGCATTCGCCGCCGGCTATTTCGTGGTCTGGACCGGTTTCAGCGCGGCCGCGACGCTGGCGCAAGGGGCGCTGCATCAGGCTTCCCTGCTCTCGCCGGCCATGGCAGCTTCCAGTTCCCGGCTCGGAGGCATCATCCTTCTAGCCGCCGGCGTCTATCAGCTCACACCCTGGAAAGGCGCCTGTCTCGCCCATTGCCGCGGGCCTCTCGGCTTTCTGATGACGCACTGGCGCGATGGATTCACCGGCGCCTTTCAAATGGGTCTGCACCACGGTCTGCACTGCCTCGGCTGTTGCTGGGCTTTGATGGCGCTCCTCTTCGTGGTCGGAGTGATGAACCTGGTCTGGATCGCCGTGCTGACGGTGTTCGTCCTGCTCGAAAAGATTAGCGCCCACGGACGGATTCTCTCGCGAGTCTCCGGCGTTGGGATGCTGGCGCTCGGCCTTTACCTAGCTGTCGCCGGCCGCTGAAAAACGGATCGCACGCTTTGAATAAACTCGGCTGCCGGAATCGTCCAGCCGAAGAAATTCTCCACGTTGTGCACCGTGGCTTCGTGCATGCCCGGCGTGCCCGCCGCCATGGCGGCATCCGTAATCAGGATCGGCCAGTAGTCCAGAAAATACGCGTCGCGTAGAGTGGATTCCACGCAGACATTTGTTGCGATACCGGTGAAAAACAGGTAACGAATCCCCCGTTTTTGCAGTTGGGTATCGAGAGCCGTGTGCGCAAACCCGCTGTAACGCGTCTTGACGACCACCAGGTCCTCCGGCCGCGGCGTCAGTTCGTCGACAATCGCAAAGTCCCAGGTGCCGAGCGTCACGAGCTTGCCTTTCAACTCGGGGCGGCAGTTCATCATGCGAATGCCGAGTTCTTTGTGCCAGTTCGGCGAAGCCGGTCCGCCACTGTCGCTCAGATCCGCCTTATAACCCATTTGCAGGTACACCACCGGCATTCCCGCGGGCCGCGCCGCGTCCAAGATGTTCCGGATCGATTCGATTACCCGCGGCGCACCCGAAATATCAGCGCCCGCCAGGTCGAGCATCCCTTTCTTGCTCGCGAAGGCGTTTTGCATATCGACCACGATGACGGCCGATTGCGCGGGATCGACCGCCACCGGCTCCGGGCGGGCTTTCAGTTCCAGCATTCTCCCAGTGTACTGCCGGCGGTTATGATGGTTACATCCGTGGCCGGCGTTTATCTTTCATATCCGTTCTGCGCGCAGAAGTGCACCTACTGCAACTTCGCCTCCGGCGTGTTTCCGCGCGAGTTGGAGCGGCGGTACGGCGCCGCGCTGGCGGCGGAGCTCCGAGCGCATGCGTGGGAGTGGAAACCCGAAACCGTGTACTGGGGCGGCGGCACGCCAAGTCTTCTCGAAGCCGCGGATCTGGCTGCCCTGCTGGAGCTGGTTCCCGGCCGCCCCTGGGCCGAAGCCACGCTCGAAGCCGCGCCGGGCACCATCACGCCGGAACGCGCCGGCGGCTGGGCCGAGTGCGGCATCAATCGCGTCAGCCTGGGCGTGCAATCGTTCGTTGAAACGGAAATCAGCCGCACCGGCCGCAGGCACACCGCCCGCATTGTGCAGGAGGAGATCGCGGCCCTGCGCGAGGCCGGCATCACCAACGTGAATGTCGACCTCATTGCCGGACTCCCGGGACAAACCGAATCAAGTTGGCGGGAATCTCTCGATTGGATTGAACGCCTGGCGCCGCCGCATGTCTCGGTCTACATGCTTGAGGTGGACGAGGACAGCCGTCTCGGCAAGGAGATGCTGCTCGGTGGCGTGCGCTATGGCGCCGCGGAGGCGCCCGACGACGATCAGACAGCGACGTTATATGAGATCGCCGTCGAGCGGCTCGCCGCACTCGGCATCCGCCGCTACGAAATTTCGAATTTCGCGCGGCCCGGCTTCGAGTCCATCCACAATCTGAAATATTGGAAACTCGAGCCTTATGCCGGCTTCGGGGCGGATGCGCACTCCTTCGACGGCCGCGTGCGCGGCCAGAATCCCGAATCCGTACCTGAGTATCTCCAAGGCGGCCTCGCTCAATTCACGGCGGCGCGCCTCGAGGAAGAGCGTTTTTATGTCGGCCTCCGCCTGGCCGCGGGCGTTCGCCCCGAAAGCGACGACTGGCGCCGGTTTGGCGCGCCCATTCGGCGTTTTCTCGATGCCGGCCTGCTCGAAACCCACGATGGCATGCTGCGGCTCACCGGCCGCGGCGTTCTCCTCTCCAACGAAGTGTTCCAGGAGTTTCTGATTTCATGATCGATCTGCGCAGTGACACCGTGACCAAGCCGACGCCCGCGATGCGTCGCGCCATGATGGAAGCCGAGGTTGGCGATGATGTGTATGGCGAAGACCCTACTGTCAACCGCCTCGAGCAGCGAGCCGCTGAGCTCACCGGCAAAGAGGCCGGGTTGTTCGTGCCGAGCGGGACAATGGGCAACACCATCGCCGTGAAGGTCCACAGCGAACACGGCCAGGAAGTGATCTGTGAATCGCGCTCGCACATCCTCAATTACGAACTGGCGATGATGGCCTGGTTTTCCGGTTGCGTGGCGCGCCCGATCCCGGCCGAGGACGGTATCCTCGCGTGGGACCAGATCAAACGGGAGATCCGCCCGCTCGGTCCCCATTGGGCGCCCACCGGCTTGATCGCAATCGAGAACACCCACAATATGGCGGGCGGCACGGTGTATCCGATCCGCGCTATTCGTGAGATCTGCGCCGGCGCTCACGAGCGCGGCTTGAAAGTTCACATGGACGGCGCGCGCGTCTTCAACGCCTCCGCCGCCACCGGCGTGCCGGTGCGCGACATAGTCGCCGCGGTGGATACCGTCATGTTCTGCCTCTCCAAAGGTCTGGGCGCACCGGTCGGCTCATTGCTTACCGGCCCGGCCGACGCCATAGCTCGCGGCCGGCTCTATCGAAAACGCCTTGGCGGCGGGATGCGCCAGGCAGGCGTCCTCGCAGCCGCCGGCCTGGTCGCGTTGGAGGAGACGCCGAAGCGCCTGGCCGATGACCATGCGAATGCCAAATTTCTGGCCGAAGGCCTTGTGCGCATCCGCGGCATTCAAGTGGACCCGTCGAAGGTGGCCACCAACATCGTCGTCTTCAATATCAGCGGCACTGGCCTGGTTAGTGCCGACATCAGCCTGCGTCTGAAGCAGCGTGGCGTGCTCATCAACGGCATCAATGAACGCGAGATGCGCGCCGTCACTCACTACGATGTAGACCGTGCCGGCTGCGAAACCGCTCTCGGCGCCATCGCGGAGGCCGTAATCAGCCGCGGCGCCGTCGCATAGCGTGCGGCGGATCTCAGACCCGCCCGCCTAGCTCAACAAGCCGGTCAGCTCGGAAACCATTTTCGCCCGCTCGAACTCGTGGATCACTCGCAGAACCTGTTCGAGCCGCCCCGCCGCCAAGCCCGAGCCGGGCATCAACGCGCGGTACTTCGCGTCGATGTCGCCCCACTCGATTCCGCGCGGCGCCGAGCCGCTCGGAGCATCGACTGTGCTGGTAAACCGCTTTCCGGCCCGCGTCACCAGAGTCACGGTCGCTCCCCAGTTCCAGTTGTAGTGCACGGGCGGCGGGGCCGGGTCCGATTCCACCACTCCGATGAGCCGCGCGATCACGGGCCGGTGAATCTTCTCCAGGGTCACGTTTACCCATGAAAAATCCCGATCCGCGACCGCGGACGCCACGAAATAAGGCAGGCTGTGGATCGCTTCAATCATGTCCTTGGGCGCGGCGCTTCCAGGTGTGACGCGAATCTGCGGGCCGGCAACCAGAATCTTCGCAATCTCCTCGGGCGCTGCGTTCGATTCACGCGCCACGTTGATGGCGGCCTCCACGGCAGGCTGTAATGCATGCGCGCCGGGCACCAGTTTCACCGCCAGGTACTTCCCGATTTGATAGTCCTTACCGATGGGAGCAGTCAGCGCCGCCGTTTGCACGCGGCCCGCAAATACCGCCAGAAACCCGCGGCGCGCTTCCAGCATGTCCGGATTCACGGTGTAACCGCGGCTGGCCGCGAGAGCCGCGTTCACCGCACAAAGCGCCGCATTGCCGGCGTGGTACTCGCGCGCCCAGCTGTTGGTACCGATCGAAAGCCCCCCCATGCTCGTCGCCGTGATGCCGACCGCCTCCGCCATCTGCTGGTCCGTAAGCCGCAGCAGTCTTCCCGCGGTCGCGGTTCCGCCAAACGCGACGATGATCGACGCGTGGAATCCGCTCCCGAAACTGCCGCTGACCGCCTCTCCCGCCTGCCCCAGCGCACCACCGATCCGCCCCGCTGCTTCGTAGCCCGCCACCATCGCTTCCAGTAGAACGCGTCCGGAAGCGCCCACGCGTTCGCCCACCGCCAGTCCGGTCGACGTCAGGCAAGTTCCGGTATGCGCCACGTTGCGGAGATCGCTGTCATCAGAAGCCGCCGCATCGCTCATCATCGAGTTGCAGCGCGCCGCCAGACTGACCGGCAATTTCGCGCCATCAAACCAAACCGGGGCTTCCGGTCTGCCACCCTGCTCTTTCGACAGATCCCGAATCATCCGCGCCGAGCCGATTTCCCGCCCCGCCGCCGCGCTGGCGAGAGTGCTGGCCAGGATCATTTTGGCGTACCTCACCGGTACTTCAGGAAGGTCGTTGAACCGGATCCGGTTGAGCACACGCGCCAGCTCGACAGCCGCCGCCGGCGCACGCTCCTGCCCTGCGCCCCTACGCACCAGAGCGATACTGCCTGCCGCCAAGCCTCCTAAAACACGTCGTCTCGATATCAGCTGAGATCGCATGGGGTGTTGGAAGTATACCATTCACCCTGCAATTTAGTACTTGAAGACGCGCGGGGCTAAACTGCGCGGAATACCTGCTTCCGGCACGCCGCGCAAAACTCCGTGCTCTTCACGTCCACCCGCTCCACCGCGTGGCTCGAAGTCATTACGCATTGCCAATTCGGGCAGTGCCGTAGCCCGAAGGTGTGCCCCAGTTCGTGCACCGCTTGCTTCAGCAGCCGTTCGCGCAACAAGGCTTCGCGCGGCGGCATCCCGTAGGATTCCTCCCGCAGACGCGCCAGCGACACCGTCGCGCAATTGCCATTCAGCTGGGCCTCGCCAAACACGAACGTCAGAATGGGAACGAACAGATCGCAGGAAGTGACGCCGAGAACCCGCGCGTCCAGATCGCACTGTCGTTCCAGCTGCTGCAGAATCGCGGTGGAATAATACTGGCGCCGCCCCGCGTCCAACGCAAAAGAAATGTCGACGAGATTCTGCCGGATCTGGCACGGCGTCCGAAACACGCGCGCCAGCGCCGCCGCCAGGCCCTCGAGCAGACTCAACGCCGGTCCGGCGGCGCCTCCATTCGCCAGCGGGATGAGGTGTATCGGCTTCAACGCATTCCGTAACGCCGGAGCTTGTTGTACAACGTTGTGCGGTCGATGTCCAGAATCCGCGCGGCCCGCGACAGGTTGTGCTGTGTCTCGCGCAGAATCCGCTCAATGTGCGCCCGTTCCACGTCATCGAGCGTCTTGCCCGCGGCAGGCGCCGATTGGAATTGGAATGAGAAATCTGATGCTTGAATCTGGCCCCCGCGTCCGACCACCAGTGCACGCTCCACCGCGTTCTCCAGTTCGCGGACGTTGCCCGGCCAGTCGTG
>DATGII010000031.1:0-3388 GCA_035295805.1 Bryobacteraceae bacterium
GCTCGTAGCGCGCGGCTTGCGCGCCGGCGAACGCGTTTTCTAAAGGCAGCGCCACGCGCACCCGCTTGGTTCCACTATCCGTGGAACCCAGCATCGCGCCGCAACACTCGTTCGGGTAAGTCTTACGGGCGTGCGCGACCATTTCCGCCCAGGGTTCGGTTTCAATTCGAATCATTCCTCGTCCCAAAAGTGCTCGCTTAAATATTTTTCCGCGCTGTCACACAAAAACGTGACGATGGTAGCGCTCTCGCCGCGCTCGGCCAACTCGCGAGCCAGCAGCGTCGCGGCGTGCACATTGCAACCTGAAGAGATTCCCACGAGCAGGCCCTCCTGGCGGGCCAACCGCCGGACCATCGCGTACGCATCCTCGGTTTCGATCCAGTAGTTGCCGTCCGCAATTTTATCGTCGTAGATGGCCGGCACAATGGCGGTGGGCATGTGCTTCAACCCCTCGAGGCCGTGAAACCCGCTCGATGGCTGTGCCGAATACACCTTCACATGAGGCAAGTCGCGGCGCAGGCGGCGGCTCACACCGACAAACGTGCCGCTGGTTCCCATGGCGGTAATGAAGTGCGTGATGCGGCCGCCGGTCTGCTGAATGATCTCCGGGCCGGTGTGCTCGTAATGCGCTTTCCAGTTAGCGGGGTTGCTGTACTGGTCCGGATAGAAGTAGATATCGGGGTCGGCGTCGTAAATCTTGCGGCAGACGCGGATGGCGCCGTCGGAGCCCTCGGCGGCATCGCTGAGAATCATCTCGGCGCCGTAGGCTGTCAGGATCCGTTTGCGCTCAATCGACGCGTTGGCCGGCAGCACCAGCTTTATGCGGTAGCCGCGGATCGCGCCGATCATTGCATAGGCGATGCCGGTGTTGCCGCTGGTCGAATCCAGAATGATGCGGTTGTGATTCAGCTTGCCCGAGCGCTCCCCGTCGAGGATCATGTTGAGCGCGGCGCGATCCTTGACCGACCCACCGGGGTTGAAGAACTCGGCTTTGCCCAGAATCTCGATGCCGGGGTAGGGGCTCGCAATCTTCTCGAGGCGCACCAACGGCGTATTGCCGATGGTGGCCAGAAGCGGCTCGGCATCCGGCCGGCGCGGATTGGGGACAGGAAGCACCTGCGCCATGAGTACCTTTTTGGATTCACTTCCCCGCCGCGGCGATGCAAACTTCGCATCTGCCTGCAACTAAAGGAATTACTGTACGTTGAGTGCCTTTATATTCTATCATTCCGGGAAGCGGTGTCAATTCAGCTCGGGTTCGATGGTATTCTCGATGCCTGGAGAACGGCTGTGACCTCAAACGTTTCCCGGCGCGAACTGCTCGGCAAACTGGCGGCGGGTTCCGCGGCGTGGGTGGCCCATAACGGCGCCCGCGCGCAAACCGGCCCCGCATCGCGCATCATTGATTGCCACCACCATTTCGTTTCGCCGGCGTTCCTCAAGGCGCTTACGGCCAAGCAGGGACACAAGACGCCGGGGTTCACGAGCTACTTTCCGCTGGGTCTTTGGCGGAACTACACGCCCGCCCGTGATATCGAGTTGATGGATCAACAGGGCGTCACGACGGCTATGATTTCAGTGACTTCGCCCGGCGTGTACTTTGGCGATCGCGAGGAAGCGCGCGGCCTGGCTCGCGAGATGAACGAATACGGAGCCCGCATGGCGGCCGATTACAAGAACCGCTTCGGCTTATTCGCGCTGCTGCCCCTGCCGCTGATTGAGGAGAGCCTGCGCGAAATCGAATATGCCTTCGATACGCTCAAGGCCGACGGGGTCGGCATTCTGACCAGCTACGGCAATCACTGGCTGGGCGACCCGATGTTCCAGCCCGTGTTCGAGGAACTAAACCGGCGCGGGGCGATCGTCTATACCCATCCGATTGATGCGCCGTGCTGCCAGGATCTGTGGCCGGACGTCAATCCGACCACGCTGGAGTTTCCGACCGACACCGCGCGCAGCATCCTGAGCCTGCTGGTAAACAATGCCGCGGCGCGTTATGCGAACGTGCGTTTCATTTTCTCGCATGGCGGCGGCACCATGCCCGCCGTGATCGGACGGTTGGGGATCGGCGGCGCCGACACTCTGAACAGCGTTCTCAGCCGCCCCGCCGACCCCAACTCGCGGCTCTTCCAGCTTCGGCGTTTCTATTACGACACGGCCATGTCCACCAACATCGTGCAAATGCAGGCGCTGAAAACAATTGCGGGCGTTTCGCAGATCGTGTTCGGAACCGACTACCCATTCGGCGGCGACGCCGCCAAGCACCGGCAGGGACTCGAAAGCTCGGGCCTGAGCGCCGGGGAGCTTGCCGCCATCGAGCGCGGCAACGCGGTAAAGTTCCTGGCCAAATACGCATAGCCAGGCCGCCGGCAGCCTGGCCAGACGGCTTTGTCAGCTCTCCCCTTGACAGCTTAGGAGAATGGGGCTACACTCCTTAGCGTCTTAGGAGTGACGATGCCCAACCAGGCCCAGATCCTTCCCGGCACCCTCGATCTTTTGATCCTCAAGGCGGTCTCGCTCGGGCCGCTCCACGGCTATGGGATTCTCCTGCGCATCGGCCAGATCTCCGGCCAGGCACTGCTCATCGAGCAGGGAGCCCTCTATCCGGCCTTGTTCCGGCTGGTCCGCCAGGGCCTTTTGAAGGCCAGTTGGGGGACTTCGGAAAACAACCGGCGCGCCAAATTCTACGAACTCACGGCGGCGGGGCGGAAGCGTCTGCGCGAGGAGACCGATGGTTGGAACCGCCTGGCAACGGCCATTGGGGCCGCGCTTGCTGCCGAAACGGAGGAAATATGAAACTCCCGCTTCCCGCCCGGCTTGTTCGCCGATCTCCGGCCGACCCTGACATCGCGGAGGAGCTTTGCTCCCACATCCAGCATCGGGCCGACGACCTGGAGCGCTCCGGCCTTGCTCGTGCCGAAGCGGAGCGCCGCGCGCGCGTCGAATTCGGCGGCCAGACCCGGTTCCAGGAAGAATGCCGCGAAGCGCTCGGCGGCAATTTTCTCGAGACCCTTGGCCGCGATGTGCGTTTCAGTGTGCGGCTGTTACGCAAATCTCCGGGCTTCACTGCCGCCGCCGTGTTCACGCTCGCCCTCGCCATTGGCGCGAATGCGGTCGTGTTCGGGATTTTAAACGCCCTCGTGCTGCGCCCGCTGGATGTGCCGCGTGCCGAGAGTCTGTACACGATCCAGCTCGGCAAGGATAAAGGCACCTGGCAGTCCTACCCCGATTACCTCGATCTGCGCGATCGCAACCGCAGCTTCGAGGAATTAGCGGCGTACAACCCCAGCGTCGTCGGGCTGGACACGGGCAACAACGCGACGCGTGCCTGGGCCTATGAAACTAGCGGAAACTATTTCAACGTGTTAGGAATTCGCCCTTACCTGGG